>NZ_JBHSQJ010000012.1:25649-55140 GCF_042658505.1 Streptacidiphilus monticola
GGGCCGGGTCCGGTTGCGCTCCAGCTGATCGGCCGTCAGCGGCGGTGTGATGCCCAGGAGTTCACCGGTTGCCGGGTCCCCGAGGCGCAGCTCCAGCGAACGGTCGATGCGTAGCGGACCGCGGAGCGGACGCCCGTCCAGGAAGGTGCCACGCCGGGACATGTCCGTGTAGACGGCGCCCCGCTCGTCCCCCACCAGCACCCCGTGGCACTTGCGGGAGACCAGGGGGTTGACGGACACCACATCGGCGTCCGGATCCCGCGCGACGACGACCCGCCGCCCAGGCGGGAAGCGGTGCTGACGCCCGGCCAGAGTCACTATCAACTGCGGTGCGTGCGCGGACTCTTCGTCCCCCACCGACCCCCCTCACCCTGCCGCTGCCGCGGCCCCCACCCGGTGATCCACTCATTCAGCTCTTACTCCACGCATAGTGGATACCACAGCGCAGTGACACAGCAACCCGGCAATCCCCTCCGGGGACCCGCCGGGGCCGGAGCGACGCGAGGCTGTGAACATGTGCGGCTCCGCCGCGTGGGCGCGAGCACGCACCCCTCCCAGAGAGGCCTGACCGGCACATGGGGCCGAACCTCCCAGGGGGTGGGCTTCTCGGGCCCACGCGGGCCGCACATGTCCACAGCCCCCGCCCCAGGCCCCTGCGGGCCCTGGGGCGGGGGAGTCACCTCAGCTGAGGCGTTCCACCAAGTAGGCACGGGCGCCTGACGGCGCGTCAGCGCGGTAGTCGGTGGCGTCGGCTTCGCCGACATAGCGTTGGGTGCGCATCTCGCACCACGCCGGGACGTCCAGCCGGGCCGCCTCGTCGTCGGAGAGCACGACCACCGTGGCGCCGACCGGCACGGTCGGAAACCGCTTGGCCAGTTCGATGATGGGGACCGGGCACCGCTTCCCGATCGAGTCCACGACCAGCGGGGCCGAGGCCGGCGCGGGCTCGAGGTGCGCGCGGGTCCCCGCCACCGCGCGCGGCAGCGCGGCCAGGAAGGCGTCGATGTCCGCCGCCGTCGTGCCCGTCGGGAGCGACACCCGGACGTTGCCCTCCGTCAGCGCTCCCATCGCGGCCAGGACATGGCTGGGCGTCAGCGTGCTGCTGCTGCAGGACGAGCCCGACGAGACGGCGAAGCCCGCCCGGTCCAGCTCGTGCAGCAGCGCCTCGCCGTCCACGTAGAGGCAGGAGAAGGTGAGCACGTGGGGCAGCCGCCGCTCCGCGTCGCCCAGCACCGCCAGGTCGGGGACCAGGCCCGGGAGCTCGGCGCGGAGCCGGGCGACCAGCGGCCGCAGGGCCGCGTCCGCGGACGCCGCCTCCTGGCGGACGGCCCGAAGGGCCACGGCGGCGGCGATGGCTGACGGAACGTCGACGAAGCCCCGGTCGTCCGCGGGAAGCGGCGAGCGGTACCGGGTGCCCTTGCGCACCACCAGCACGCCCAGGCCGACCGGTCCGCCCCACTTGTGCGCGGACGCGGTCAGCAGCGACCAGCGGCCCGGCACCGGGCCCCAGGCCGCCGACTGCGCGGCGTCCACCAGGAGCGGAACGCCGGCCTCCGCGCACAGCTCCGCGACCTCGGCCACCGGCTGCACCGTGCCCACCTCGTGGTTGGCGGACTGCAGCGCCGCCAGCGCGGTGTCGGGACGCAACGCCGCCGCGAACTCCCCGGTGCCGACCCGGCCGAGGGCGTCCACCCCCACCGAGGTCACCTCGCCGCCGTCCCGCTCGAACTGTTCGGCGGCGTGCAGGACGGAGGAGTGTTCGACGGCGCTGTGTACGAAGTGACGCCCTTTCCGGTGATTGCCGGAAAGGGCACCCAGCACCCCTACATGGTTGGCGAGGGTCCCCGACGCGGTGAACGACACCTCGTCAGTTCGCGCGCCCAGCTCGGCGGCCAGGGTCTCGCGGGCCGCGTCCAGCAGCATCCGGGCGCGGCGCCCGTCGCGGTAGAGGCGGGTGGGGTCCGCCCAGCCCTCGTCCAGCGCGGAGAGCAGCGCCTGGCGGGCCAGGGGGTGCAGCGGGAGCGTCGTCGCGGCGTCGAAGTAGGGCACGGCACCACGGTAGACGGGCAGCTGAGCATGCATCAGCGGCTGTGGCGGCGGCGCGCGGCACCGCCGTGGTCCCCGCTCCGTACCCGATCGTATGACAGGCTCATCGGCCCCCCGCGAGCGGCCCCCCGGCGTGTCGGCGGGTCCCGGTCGCGGCCCCCGAATGGGCTGCTGACCTGCGATTCCGCCCATTCGGGCGCTCTCTGCCAGGGAGATCGGCGCGTTAGTGGGACCTGCCCGCAAAGCGCCGATCGGGCTGGAGTAGGGTTTGGGCCGCATAAACATCCAAACCCTGCCCGTGACCGGGCCACCGGGACCCACCCCCGGTCGGCATGGTGAGCGGGCGAGACTTCGGGAAGGCGCTACGTGAGTCCCAACGGCTCCGACCGCTCGCCGCGGCGCTCGATGCGGCGGAAGCTGCTTTCAGCGCTGACGCTGGGCCTCGTCCTTGCCACCGCCACAGGCTGCCAGTCCAGTGACCTGCCCAGGCTCGGCCTGCCCACTCCCAGGGACGAGGAGGGCCACACCGTCCTCTTCCTCTGGCAGAGTGCCTGGATCGCCGCACTGGCCGTCGGTGTGCTGGTGTGGGGTCTGATCCTGTGGAGCGTCGTGTTCCACCGGCGCAGCCGCACCAAGGTGGAGGTTCCTCCGCAGTTCCGTTACAACATGCCGATCGAGGCCCTGTTCACCATCGTTCCGGTGCTCATGGTCTCCGTCTTCTTCTTCTACACGGCACGTGACGAGAGCGCGCTGCTCAAGGTCGACAACAAGCCCACCACGCACGTCATCAACGTTGTCGGCTTCCAGTGGAGTTGGGCGTTCAACTACGAGCACAAGGTCGACCCCAAGCACCAGAACCAGCTGGGCGACCAGAGTGGCGCGTACGACGTCGGCACCCCGGAGCAGCCGCCCACGCTGTGGCTGCCGCAGGGTGAGAAGGTCGTCTTCGAGCTGACCTCGCGCGACGTCATCCACGGCTTCTGGCCGGTCGACTTCCTCATGAAGATGGACGTCATCCCCGGCATCGTGAACCGCTTCGAGGTGACGCCCACTCAGCTGGGCACCTTCCGCGGCAAGTGCACCGAGCTCTGCGGCGTGGACCACTCGCAGATGCTCTTCAACGTCAAGGTTGTGACCCCGGCCGAGTACCAGGCTCATCTGCAGCAGCTTCGTGCCAAGGGTCAGGCTGGTTCGGTGCCGTCCGGCATCGTGACCACGGGAGCAGGTAACACACAGTGACGATCCTCAACGAACCCCACGGGCTCAGCGGGGGTACCGCGACCGTGGGCAAGCCCGCGAAGGGCCAGAAGAGCGGCACGCAGATCATCAAGTGGATGACGACGACCGATCACAAGACGATCGGCACGCTCTACCTGGTGACCTCGTTCGCCTTCTTCCTGATCGGCGGTGTCCTCGCGCTGACCATGCGCGCCCAGCTCGCCCAGCCTGACGGCGGCGTGCTCACCAACGAGCAGTTCAACCAGGCGTTCACCATGCATGGCACGATCATGCTGCTGATGTTCGCCACCCCGCTGTTCGCCGGCTTCACGAACTGGATCATGCCGCTGCAGATCGGCGCGCCGGACGTGGCGTTCCCGCGGCTGAACATGTTCGCGTACTGGCTCTACCTGTTCGGCTCGCTGATCGCGGTCGGCGGCTTCCTCACCCCCCAGGGCGCGGCCGACTTCGGCTGGTTCGCCTACGCGCCGCTGTCCGACGCCATCCACACCCCGGGTGTCGGCGGCGACATGTGGATCATGGGTCTGGCGCTGTCCGGCTTCGGTACCATCCTCGGCTCGGTCAACTTCATCACCACGATCCTCTGCATGCGCGCCCCGGGCATGACCATGTTCCGCATGCCGATCTTCGTGTGGAACGTGCTGCTGACCGCGGTGCTCGTGCTGCTGGCCTTCCCGGTCCTCGCCGCCGCGCTGCTGGCGCTGGAGGCGGACCGCAAGTTCGGCGCCCACGTGTTCGACCCCGCCAACGGCGGGCCGATCCTGTGGCAGCACCTCTTCTGGTTCTTCGGCCACCCCGAGGTGTACATCATCGCGCTGCCGTTCTTCGGCATCATCTCCGAGGTCGTGCCGGTCTTCTCGCGCAAGCCGATGTTCGGCTACTCCAGCCTCATCGCCGCGACGATCGCCATCGCCGGCCTCTCGGTGACCGTGTGGGCCCACCACATGTACGTCACCGGCGCGGTGCTGCTGCCGTTCTTCTCCTTCATGACGTTCCTCATCGCGGTCCCGACGGGTGTGAAGTTCTTCAACTGGATCGGCACGATGTGGCGCGGCTCGCTGAGCTTCGAGACCCCGATGCTCTGGGCCACCGGCTTCCTCGTCACCTTCCTCTTCGGTGGTCTGACCGGTGTTCTGCTGGCGTCCCCGCCGATCGACTTCCATGTCTCGGACTCGTACTTCGTCGTGGCCCACTTCCACTACGTGGTCTTCGGCACCGTCGTGTTCGCGATGTTCTCCGGCTTCCACTTCTGGTGGCCGAAGATGACCGGCAAGATGCTGGACGAGCGGCTCGGCAAGATCACCTTCTGGATGCTGTTCATCGGCTTCCACACCACCTTCCTGGTGCAGCACTGGCTGGGCGCCGAGGGCATGCCGCGTCGCTACGCGACCTACCTGCCCACCGACGGGTTCACCACGCTGAACATCGTCTCCACGGTCGGCTCGTTCATCCTGGGCGCGTCGATGCTGCCCTTCCTCTACAACGTCTGGAAGACCGCCAAGTACGGCAAGAAGGTCGAGGTCGACGACCCCTGGGGTTACGGCCGCTCGCTCGAGTGGGCGACCTCCTGCCCGCCGCCGCGGCACAACTTCCTCACGCTGCCGCGCATCCGCTCCGAATCCCCGGCGTTCGACCTGCACCACCCCGAGATCGCCGCCCAGGACTACCTGGAGAACCACGGCGAGGTCCCGGCCCACCTGGCCGCCGCGCTGGAGAAGAAGGAGGGCGGTGACCGATGAGGGAACAGGGCAAGATCTTCGCCGGCTTCTCGGTCTTCATTCTCGGCATGGCGATCTGGTACGGCCTCTGGTCCAAGGACCCGACCGGCACCACGGCGCTCTTCCTGGCCTTCGGCCTGGGTGCGTTCATCGCCTTCTACCTGCTGTTCACCGCCAAGCGCGTGGACACCGGCGCGGGTGACAACCCCAACGCCGAGGTCTCCGACGACGCCGGTGTGCTGGGCTTCTTCAGCCCGCACAGCTGGCAGCCGCTCTCGCTCGGCATCGGTGGCTCCCTGGCCTTCCTGGGCGTCATCTTCGGCTGGTGGCTGCTGTTCTTCTCCGTCCCGATCATCGGCATCGGCCTCTTCGGCTGGGTGTTCGAGTACTACCGGGGCGAGAACCAGACGCAGTGACGTAGCGTCAGCGCACGAAGGGGGGGGGGNCGCAGTCCTTGGGACTGCGGCCCCTTCGCCGTACGCGCGACACACTCTGACGGCTGAGCAGGAATGTGCCTTTTGTCCGGGATTCCTACGATGTGACGGTACGTCGGATTCGGGGCAGCGTGAAAGGCGTGACGTGTGATGAACACCCGACTGCGGTCCTGGGCTCCCTGGCTCGGCGGAGCGCTGGTTCTCGTGCTCAGCGGATGCAGCGGCGGCTCCGACCAACCCCAGGAGCACGCCGTTGACGCGGCGTCACTCGTCAAGCTCAGTACGGCCGCCGGGCAGACGGTGGACCCGTCGACCCCGCTGACGGTGACGGCGGTCAAGGGCACCCTGACGGACGTGACCATCCGCGGCGCCGACGGGCGCCAGGTCGCCGGCAAGCTCGCCCCCGACGGCCGCAGCTGGCACTCCACCGGCACGCTCGCCGCCGGCGCCGCCTACCAGGCGCAGATCAGCGCCGACGACGGCAGCGGCGGCCGCGGCACGGTCACCGAGCAGTTCCACACCAAGGCGGCCGCCCACCTGCTCACGGCGACCTTCACCCCGCAGCAGGGCGGCAGCTACGGGGTCGGCGAGCCCATCACGGTGACGCTCAGTCAGCCGGTCAAGGACCCGGCTGCCCGGGCCGTGGTGGAACGCGGTCTGGTGGTCCGCTCCTCCCCGTCGGTGACCGGCGCCTGGTACTGGGTGGACGACACCACGCTCCACTTCCGCCCGCAGGGCTACTGGCCCGCCCACGCCACCGTGCAGGCGGCGTTCCAGCTGCAGGGCGTCAAGGTCCAGGGCGACACCTACGGCGGCGCGCTGAGCGCGACGGCCTTCACCACCCGGGACAAGTGGTACGCCCTGACGGACGCCCGGTCGGACTACATGACGGTCTACCGCAACGACAAGGTCGTCCGCCGCATCCCGGTGACGACCGGCAAGCCCGGCTTCTCCACGCGGAACGGCATCAAGGTGGTGCTGGAACAGCAGTCGACCGTCTTCATGGACTCCCGGACGGTGGGCATCGCCGCGGGCTCCTCCAACTCCTACGCGCTCAACGTCCGTTGGGCGAGCCGGGTCACCTGGTCGGGCGAGTACGTCCACGCCGCGCCGTGGTCGGTGGGCTCCCAGGGCGTCGCCAACGTCTCGCACGGCTGCACCGGCATGTCGACGGAGAACGCCCGGTGGTTCTACGACACCTTCCGTCCCGGGGACCTCGTGGAGGTGGTGCACAGCCTCGGGCACGAGATGGAGCGCTTCGGCAACGGGTACGGCGACTGGAACGTGTCCTGGGCGGACTGGGAGAAGGGCAGTGCGCTGCACCGCACAGTGACCACGGGAGCCCCGGTGAACGGCGTCGGGGGCACGGCCGACACGACGGCCACGGCGGTGGGGTACCTACGGCCCAGCGTGTGACCGCGGGGACGCCCGGAGGGGCGCGTGCGCGAGCAAGACACCACTCGCGGAGGTCCGTCCCCGATCAACGGGTCGGACCTCCGCGAGTGGTGTGCTGCCCGCGCAGTTCCCCGCGCCCGTGAGGGGTGCCCTACCGCTGGACGTCGGGGACGCAGCGGCCGGATTCGGTGCGGTAGGACCACTTCGCGCCGTGGGTGACCAGTTCCTTCACCGCCGTGAGGAACCGCTCCACGTGCTCGTCGGGCGTCCCCGCCCCGAAGCTGACGCGGATGGCGTTCAGGCTCCGCTCGCCCGGCAGGGACGGCTCCGGGGCACCGCACTCGCCGGGGCTGTCCTCCTCCCCGCCGAGCAGGGTGCGTACCAGCGGGTGGGCGCAGAACAGTCCGTCGCGCACACCGATCCCGTACTCCGCGGAGAGCGCAGCGGAGAAGTGGCTGCTGTTCCAGCCCTGCACCACGAAGGAGAGCACGCCGACCCGCTCGTGATCCGTGCCGAACAGGGTGAGCACCCGCACCTCGGGGATCTCGGCCAGTCCGGTCAGCAGACGGTCGATCAACTCCCGCTCGCGGGACACCAGGGCGTCGAACCCGGTCTCCGTCAGCGCGCGGCACGCGGAGGCGATGGCGTAGGCGCCGATCACGTTGGGGGAGCCGGCCTCGTGGCGGGCCGGGCCGCGGTGCCACTCGACGGCGACGCCGCCGTCCGCCTCCCGGGCGACGGTGCGGGACGCGCCGCCGCCGGCCAGGTAGGGCTCGGCCGCGTCGAGCCAGTCCGCGCGCCCGGCGAGTACGCCCGCGCCGAACGGGGCGTACAGCTTGTGGCCGGAGAAGGCCACCCAGTCAACGTCCAACTCGCGGACGGAGACCGCGTGGTGGGGCGCCAGCTGGGCGGCGTCGAGGACGATCCGGGCGCCGTGGCGGTGCGCCGTCTCCGCGAGCGCGCGCACCGGCCAGATCTCGCCGGTGACGTTGGATGCCCCCGTGACGCACACCAGCTTCGGCCCGGCCGGCGCCACCGAGAGCGCGGCGTCGAGCGCGTCGACGGCCTCCTGGGGCGAGCGGGGAGCGCGGAGGTAGGAGACCGTCAGCCCCTCGCGACGCCAGGGGAGGAGGGAGGCGTGGTGCTCCGTCTCGAAGGCGTAGACGCAGGTGCCGGAAGGCAGCACGGAGGCCAGCAGGTTGAGCGAGTCCGTGGTGGCCCGCGTGAAGACGACGTAGTCGTCCTCGCGCAGGTCGAGGAAGTCGGCGACGGTGGCGCGGCTCTGCTCGAAGAGGTCGGTGGACAGCTGGGACAGGTAGCCGGCCCCGCGGTGGACGCTGCCGTAGTAGGGCGCGTAGGCGGCGACGTCGTCCCAGACGCGCTGCAGGGCCGGAGCGCTGGCGGCGTAGTCGAGTGCGGCGTAGCCGACCTTGGTGCCGTCCGCGAGCGGCACCTCGACGTCACGGCCGAGGACGGGGAGCGGGGTGGAACAGGCAACGGTGGAGACAGACATGACGAATCCTCAGGGCATGGCTGGACACGCGACGGCCCGGAGTGCGGGCAGGCGGGCGCAGGGGCGAAAGGGTGTGCGGAGAGGGAGGCGCGTCGGCCTCTAACGCATTCGCTGTGCCATGTGGAGAACTCCTCGGACCGAGGGATCCCGGGGAGGGGGATCCGCGCTTGCCGTTGCACGGTGCTGTGCGACGGCCTGGTCGTCACCCGGAGGCACCCCGCCGCGGGCGGAGGGTTGCCGGACAGCGAGCCGGGGCTTCAGCGGTTCGTGAACCGCGTGCTGTCACTCGTGACCTGACGAGGAGTATGCCAGAGGGCCCGGAACGTGAACGAGCCCATTCCGTCATCCGAGATCCGTCGATGACAGACATTCCGTTGCAGCCCCGTAGGGGCGCGGGGGACTGCGCGACCGGCCCACCACCCAGGGAGGTCCGTCCCCGATCAGCAGGTCGAACCTCCGCGGGTGGTGGGCCGGTCGCGCAGTCCCCCACCCCCGTACGGGCGGGGGTGCCCCCAGCGCCACTGCGGGGCTCCGCCCCTGAGGCGTGGCGGCGACTAACGGTTGGTCGCGGAGCTCCACCGCTCGAGGACGGCCAGTGCCGCGCCGCTGTCGATGGACACCGCCGT
Source organism: Streptacidiphilus monticola (assembly GCF_042658505.1). Taxonomy (NCBI): domain Bacteria; kingdom Bacillati; phylum Actinomycetota; class Actinomycetes; order Kitasatosporales; family Streptomycetaceae; genus Streptacidiphilus; species Streptacidiphilus monticola. Next base: position 34,621 of record NZ_JBHSQJ010000012.1, read on the forward strand.
GCGCTCGATCGCGGCAGCGAACTGCTCGATCAGAGGGGCCGGCGTCTGCTCCAGCGCTACCAGCGCCGCCGCCGAGTTGAGGACCACCGCGTCGCGGACCGGGCCGGTCTTGCCGGCCAGGACCTCGCGGGCGACCTGGGCGTTGTACGCGGGGTCGGCGCCCCGCAGGGCCTCCACGGGGGCGAAGGGGAGGCCCAGCTCCCGCGGGTCGAAGGGGATCTGCTCCACCTCCCCGTCCAGCACCCGCCACACCGTGGACGTCGTCGTGACCGTCAGTTCGTCCAGGCCGTCGTCGCCGCGGAACACCAGGGCCGAGTTGCCGCGGCGGGCCAGGACCCCGGCGATGAGGCCGGCCATCCGGCTGTCGAAGCAGCCCACCGCGTTGGCCGTGACCCGGGCCGGGTTGGTCAGCGGGCCGAGCAGGTTGAAGGAGGTGGGGACCCCCAAGTCCTTACGGGCGGTGCCCGCATGACGCATCGCCGGATGGAACACCGGGGCCGGGCAGTAGGTGATGCCGATCTCCGTCGCCACCTGCGCGACCCGCTCGGGGGACAGGTCCAGTCGGACGCCCAGGTGCTCCAGCACGTCCGTCGCGCCGCTCGCGGAGGAGGCGGCCCGGTTGCCGTGCTTGACCACGCGCGCGCCCGCGCCCGCGGCGACCACGGCCGACATGGTCGAGATGTTGACGGTCCTGGCCCGGTCGCCGCCGGTCCCCACGATGTCCACCGCGGGGCCGGGGACCTCGATCACCGTGGCGTGCGCGTACATCGCGTCGACCAGGCCGGAGATCTCCTCGACCGTCTCGCCCTTCGCGCGCAGCGCGACCATGAAGCCGGCGATCTGCGCCGGGCTGGCCTCTCCGCGCATGATCTGGTCCATCGCCCAGGCGGTGCCCGCCGCGTCCAGATCGGCCCCGGAGAGCAGGGGGTTGAGCACGTCGGGCCAGGTGCGCTGCTGCACGGGGACGACCATCGACGGGCCTCTCACTCGAGTCATGTGGCGGCTGCTGGGAACAGCGCCAGCCTAGCGAGCGGAGGCCCGGACGGGCCGGAGGTCTCAGGCGGCGAGATGGGCGGAACGCAGCAGCGTCGTCGCCGTCTCAGCCAGGGCGACCGGGTCCACCGGGGCGGCCACCGCGGCGTCGGCCCGGGACCAGGTGGCGAGCCAGGCGTCCTGCGGGCGGGCCACCAGGACCAGCACCGGAGGGCAGTGGTAGACCTCGTCCTTCAGCTGCCGGGCCAGGCCCATCCCGCCGAGGGGCACCGCTTCGCCGTCGAGCACCAGAAGGTCGATCCGCTTGGCGCCCTTCGCGTGCGCGTCCACGGCGCGGACCACCGCCGGGGCCGTCGCGCACTCGAGGTACTCGATCTCGGGGAGGTCCTGGGCCGGGCGGCGGCCGAGGGCCAGCCGGACCTGCTCGCGGGTGTTCCGGTCGTCGCTGTAGACGAGGACGCGCAGTGCCATCGCAGACACAACCCCCTGGGTCGGGTGATCGGGACCACTTCTTCGTGCTCGTCGCGGACTCTACTCCCGAACCTCACGCACCGACAGAAGTCGTGCGCGGCAAGGCCGCTCAGCGGCCGAGGATCACCTTTTCGAGGGTACGTCAGGACCCGGACACACCGACGCACACCCCCCGCCGTCAAGACGGAATAAGCGACCGACATAATGTCGGTCGTGGCGACAGCAACTGCAGTAGAAACCGGGCACGCACACGGTTCGGTCAACCGGCCGAACCTCACCAGCGTCGGAACCATCGTCTGGCTGAGTTCCGAGCTGATGTTCTTCGCTGCCCTCTTCGCGATGTACTTCACGATCCGGTCGGTGACCGGCGTCGACTTCTGGCACGAGCAGAACCACGCACTCAACGTGCCGTTCTCCTCGGTCAACACCACGATCCTGGTGCTCTCCTCGTTCACCTGCCAGATGGGTGTGTTCGCCGCCGAGCGCGGCGACGTGAAGAAGCTCCGGGCCTGGTTCATCGTCACCTTCATCATGGGTGCGATGTTCATCGGCGGTCAGATCTACGAGTACACGGAGCTGGTGAAGAAGGACGGCCTGTCCCTCTCCTCCTCCCCGTACGGCTCGGTCTTCTACCTGACCACCGGCTTCCACGGCCTCCACGTGACGGGCGGTCTGATCGCGTTCCTGCTGGTCCTGGGACGGACCTACGCGGCCAAGCGCTTCACGCACGAGCAGGCCACCGCGGCGATCGTCGTGTCGTACTACTGGCACTTCGTCGACGTGGTCTGGATCGGTCTGTTCGCGACCATCTATCTGATCAAGTAAGGGTCGGACCGTCCTGACGGTCTACCAGACTCCAGACGCTCCAGATCCTCACACCGGGGTTTATCCGTGAAAAAGCTCTCCGCACGACGGCGCCACCCGCTGGCAGCGCTCGTCGTCCTCATCTTCGCGCTGGCGGCCACCGGGGGGCTGTACGCCGCCTTCGCGCCGACCGGCAGCGCACAGGCTGACAGCAGCCAGTCGCTGTCCGTCGAGCAGGGCAAGAAGCTCTACCAGGTCGGCTGCGCCAGCTGCCACGGCCTGAACGGCGAGGGCACCAAGGACGGCCCGTCGCTGGTCGGCGTCGGTTCCGCCGCCGTGGACTTCCAGGTCGGTACCGGCCGCATGCCCGCGCAGCAGCCGGGCGCCCAGGTCCCGAAGAAGAAGGTCATCTACACCCAGGCCCAGATCGACCAGCTCGGCGACTACATCGCCACGCTGGGCGCCGGTCCGGCCCGGGTGACGGAGGCCCAGACCCAGGGCGGCGACGTCTCCCGCGGTGGCGAGCTGTTCCGTACCAACTGCGCCCAGTGCCACAACTTCGCCGGTGCCGGCGGCGCGCTGAGCGAGGGCAAGTTCGCCCCGAGCCTGGCCAAGGTGAGCGGAAAGCACATCTGGGAGGCCATGCTGACGGGTCCTCAGAACATGCCGTCCTTCCCTGACTCCACCATGCCGGAGCAGCAGAAGAAGGACATCATCGCGTACGTCACGCACACGACGAACTCGGACACCAACCCCAGCTACGGCGGAATGACCCTGGGTGCCATCGGCCCGGTCTCCGAGGGGCTGTTCGGTTGGATCTTCGGGCTCGGCGCCCTGATCGGCGTTGCCATCTGGATCGCCGCCCGCACCCCCAAGGCCAAGAAGTCATGACGAGCCAGGACAACATGTCTGAAGAACACCTGCCCGAGGCGGCAGGCGGGCACGGGACGGTCGCCGTACACGGCGGCGCGTTCGCGGACCCCGGCCTGCCGCCCCACGAGCCCCGCCGGACCGACATCGACGAACGGGCCGCCAAGCGGGCCGAGCGTCAGGTCGCCCTCTGGTTCGTGCTGTCGATGCTGGCCACCGTGGCCTTCATCGCCTGCTACGTCATCTTCAAGCCGGGGCCCCAGTCCGCCAACACGGTCTACATCTGGCCCATCGGCGATGTCTCCAAGCTGAACTTCGGCCTGGGCATCTCCCTGGGCGTGTCCCTCTTCTCGATCGGCGCCGGCGCGGTCCACTGGGCCCGCACGCTGATGTCGGACGAGGAGCACATCTCCGAGCGCCACCCGGTCGAGGCCACCCCCGCGGTCCGGGAGCAGGTCTTCGCGGACTTCCGCCAGGGCGCCAAGGAGTCCGGCTTCGGCCGCCGCAAGCTGATCCGCAACACCATGATCGGTGCGATGGCCGTCTTCCCGCTCTCCGCGGTCGTGCTCTTCCGCGACCTCGGCCCGCTGCCGGAGAAGAAGCTGATCCACACCGCGTGGGTCAAGGGCATGCGCCTGAAGAACATGAACACGGGCGAGCCGATCAAGGCCTCCGACATCGAGGTGGGTTCGCTCACCTTCGCCATGCCGGAGAACCTGAGCGAGGACGACGAGGACTTCCAGGAGCGCATCGCCAAGGACGCGGTCATGCTGGTCCGCCTCCAGCCGGAGGACATCAAGGACAAGCGGTCCGCGGACTGGGGCTACAACGGGGTGCTCGCCTTCTCGAAGATCTGCACCCACGTGGGTTGCCCGATCTCCCTGTACGAGCAGCAGACGCACCATGTCCTCTGCCCGTGCCACCAGTCGACCTTCGACCTCTCCGACGGCGCGCGGGTCATCTTCGGCCCCGCCGGCCACCCGCTGCCGCAGCTCGCGATCAACGTCGACGGCAACGGCAACCTGCAGGCCCTCGGTGACTTCAGCGCCCCGGTCGGCCCCGGCTTCTGGGAGCGCAGCGAATGAGCAGTGACGTGACGCACGATCAGACCGGCCACAGCGAGGCCGGAGTCGAGCAGGGCCACGTCGGCGAGAAGCTCGCCGACTGGGCCGACGGCCGACTCGGGATCTACAACCTGGCCAAGTCCAACCTGAGGAAGATCTTCCCGGACCACTGGTCCTTCATGCTGGGTGAGATCTGCCTCTACAGCTTCATCATCATCATCCTGACCGGCGTCTACCTGACGCTGTTCTTCAACCCGAGCATGGGTGAGGTCGTCTACCACGGCTCCTACACCCCGCTGCAGGGCATCCGCATGTCCGAGGCGTACGAGTCGGCGCTGAACATCAGCTTCGACGTGCGCGGCGGTCTGCTGATCCGTCAGATCCACCACTGGGCGGCCATCGTCTTCGTCGCGGCGATGATCGTGCACATGATGCGCGTCTTCTTCACCGGCGCGTTCCGCAAGCCCCGTGAGATCAACTGGCTGTTCGGCTTCCTGCTGCTCTTCCTGGGCATGTTCGACGGCTTCATGGGCTACTCGCTCCCGGACGACCTGCTGTCCGGTACCGGTATCCGCTTCATGGAGGGCGCGATCCTGTCGGTGCCGATCGTCGGCACCTACCTGCAGATGTTCCTGTACGGCGGCGAGTTCCCCGGGCACGACATCATCCCGCGCTTCTACACCATCCACATCCTGCTGATCCCCGGCATCATGCTGGGTCTGCTGGTGGCGCACCTGATCCTGGTCTTCTACCACAAGCACACCCAGTTCGCGGGCCCCGGCCGCAGCGAGAAGAACGTCGTCGGCATGCCGCTGATGCCGGTCTACATGGCCAAGGCCGGTGGCTTCTTCTTCCTGGTATTCGGCGTCATCGCGCTGATCTCGGCGATCGCCTCGGTCAACCCGATCTGGGCCTACGGCCCGTACCGCCCGGACCAGGTGTCCACGGACGCTCAGCCCGACTGGTACATGGGCTTCTCCGAGGGCCTGATCCGCATCATGCCGGGCTGGGAGATCCGACTCTGGGGCCACACCCTGGTGCTCGGCGTGTTCATCCCGCTGGTCGTCTTCGGCCTGATGTTCGTCGTGATCGCGCTCTACCCGTTCCTGGAGGCGTGGATCACCGGGGACAAGCGCGAGCACCACATCCTCGACCGCCCGCGGAACCAGCCGGTGCGCACCGGCCTGGGTGTCGCGTGGCTGGCGGAGTACATCATCCTGCTCGTGGGTGGTGGCAACGACCTGTTCGCCACGCACCTGCACCTGTCGATCGACGACATCACCTGGGCGTGCCGGGTGCTGTTCTTCGTCGGCCCGGTGCTGGCCTTCTGGATCACCAAGCGCTGGTGCATGGGTCTGCAGCGCCGTGACAAGGACAAGGTCCTGCACGGCCGGGAGACCGGAACCATCAAGCGCCTGCCGCACGGTGAGTTCATCGAGGTCCACGAGCAGCTGCCGCAGTCGGAGCTGTTCCGCCTCACGGCGCACGAGCAGGCCACCCCGGTGGAGCTGCCGCCGGCGGTGGACGAGAACGGCGTCAAGGCCAAGATCGGTGTCGCGACGAAGATCCGCGCCAAGCTCTCCGAGGGGTACTTCGGCGAGGCCGGCCAGATCTCGAAGGCCACGCCCGAGGAGCACGCCGAGATCACGAGTGGCCACGGCCACCACTGATTGATCTGCGATCTGCAGAAGCCGCCGCCACAGCGGTAAAGGCCCCCGCCCCAAGTTCCCTTGGGGCCGGGGCCTTTGGCATGTCGTCAGGTTGCAACCGCCTGGGGGCGCGGGGAACTGCGCGAGCAAACACCACCCAGGGAGGTCCGGCCCCATGTGCGGGACGGACCTCCGCGGGTGGTGGGCTGGTCGCGCAGTTCCCCGGCCCTTGAGGGGGCGGGCTAGTCGTCGAGGCCGAGGGCGAAGGCGGCGTCGAGGTCGTGGCGGCTGTAGGTGCGGAAGGCGATGTGGGTCTCCGTGGACTCGACGCCGGGAACCTTGTTCACCTGGCCCGGGATGACGTCCGCCAGGTCCTCGTGGGCGCGGACGCGCACCATCGCGACCAGGTCGTAGGTGCCGGTGACGGAGTACACCTCCGTCACCGCGTCCAGCGCCGCGATCGTCTCGGCGATCTCGGGGATCCGGTCGACGCTGGTCTTGATGAGCACGATCGCGGTGATCACGAAGAACTCTCCTGGATGGACGCGGGCGGCGCTGACGCCCCAGCGTAGCGCCGGGAGGCGAAGAGCCAGGCGAACAGGAAGCCGCCCGCGAAGCCGATCAGATGGGCCGCGTAGGCGACCCCGGGGACCGCCTCGCCGGCGGCGTCGATGGAGACCCACTGGACGACGAACCAGAAGCCCAGCACCACCCACGCGGGGAACCGCAGCGGCAGGAAGAACAGCATCGGGATCAGCGAGGTCACCCGGGCCTTGGGGAAGACGCGCAGGTACGCGCCGAGCACCCCGGCGATCGCACCTGACGCTCCGACAAGTGTCTGCGTGGCGCCGGGACCTCCGGCCGCGACGAGGGCGTAGCCGTAGGTGGCGAGATAGCCGAGGGCCACGTAGAGCAGCAGGAAAGCGAGCGGTCCCAGCCGCTCCTCCAGGGCCGCGCCGAAGACGAAGAGGAAGAGCATGTTCCCGGCCAGGTGCACCCAGCCGCCGTGGACGAACATCGCCGTGAGCACGGACAGGGCCGGGATCTTCGGGAAGTCGCCGACCGCCGGGCAGCCCGCGGCCGCGTGGAAGGGCAGGGCCTGGTTGTTCAGCAGCTCCGCCGGGACCACCCCCCAGTGCCGGACGTAGGCGTCGGCCGCGCAGGCGCGGGCCGCGCCGGAGCCGTAGAAGGGGTCGAGCCCCGAGACCGGCCCGGCCAGGAAGACCAGGACGCAGATGAGGATCAGCGCGTAGGTCATGACGGGCAGGTAGGGAGAGGGCCGGGGGAGTCGGGACATGAACAAAGCATTCCTTGACGGGATGAATCTGACACTTCGCCAGGGGGCGTGTGGGGGACGTTTCGGGTGGGCAGTGGGGAGGCCATAGGGTTTCCGGGTAGCACCGGAGCCCGCCCGTGCCGCGGCCTTGCAGCACGGAACTACCGAGAGGACCCACCGTGGCCGTCCCCCTGCCCACCGAGACGACCCGCTGGCGCTGCACGCTGTGCGGCAATCTGACCCGCTTCGACGTCACCAAGTCCTCCCGGGTGGTCGAGTTCGTCCACCTGGACCTGGCCGGGGACGCCAAGGTCGAGGAGCGCGAGGTGCTGGCCGAGACGGTCGAGTCGGTGCGCTGCCGCTGGTGCAACGCGGTGGACCAGGTGGAGCTGGTGGACCGGCCCGGGGCCGAGGCCGAGGCCGCCGCGCAGGCGGAGCGCGAGTAGTCCCGCGCACGCGGGACAATGACGGTTCGGGGGTATCTCACAGAGAGCGCGGACACGTGGTGGAGCAGGAACGTTCGGACACGGCGACGGCCGCTGGGACCGTCCCGGAGGCCGACGCGGCCCCTGCCGCCCGGGAGCAGCTCGAACGCCCCCTGCCGGAAGGGGTCCGCCGGCGCGTCGTCGGCATCGCCGCCGACGCGCTGTCCGGGCTCGGCCCGACCGAACTGCCCGCCAGGCTGCGCCCCTATGTGAAGTTCACCCGGGACGCCCGGGTCAAGCGCGGCGCGACCGCCATCGCGGCCGCGCTGGAGACGGAGACCGCGTTCCGGCTCAAGGTCGCCGAACGCGTCCGGTTGGGCCAGCCCGATCTGGCCGAGGCGCTGGACCACGGCGCCGTCCCGGCCGCGGCGGACCCGCAGGACGTCGCGGCCGCCGCGTACCTGCTGCGCCCCGCCGGCTGGACCCGGCTCGTCGAGGAGGTCGGCGAGGAGGTCGAACGCGCCGAACACGAGAGCCAGGCGGCGGAGAACGCCCGGCTGCTGGAGAAGGCGCAGGCGGAACTGTCGGCGCTGCGCGCCTCCTCGCGCGCGGACGCCGAGCGGGCCCGCGCGGAGCTGGAGGAGGCACGCCACGAGCGCGACCAGGCGCAGCGGCGGCTGCGCAGCCTGGAGGCGGACACCAAGCGCGCGGAGGCGGCCGCCCGCAAGGCGCGCGCGGAACTTGACGCCCAGTCGGCCGCGGCGGCGCCCGGACGCGCCGCGGCGGACGCGGAGTTGCGTCGGCTGCGGCACCGGGTCACGGAGCTGGAGTCGGCGCTGGAGGCGTCCCGCCGGGCCGCCCGGGAGGGCCGCAGCGCGGAGGACATGCGGCTGCGGCTGCTGCTGGACGTCGTCGTGCAGGGCGCCCAGGGACTCCAGCGCGAGCTCGGGCTGCCGCCGCTGACGTCGCGCCCCGCGGACGCGGTGGACGCGGTGACGCCGAGCGCGGCGTCGCCGCACGACGTGGCCCGCAGGGGCCTGGAGGGCGACGACCCGGCGCTGCTGCGGCAGCTGCTGCAACTGCCCCAGGTGCACCTGGTGGTGGACGGATACAACGTGACCAAGACGGGCTGGCCGACGCTGCCGCTGGACAAGCAGCGGGCCCAACTGCTGCGTGGGCTGGGGATGCTGGCCGCGCAGTCGGGCGCGGAGGTCACCTGCGTCTTCGACGGGCAGGACCTGGACGGCCCCATCCCGATGGCCCCGCCGCCCCGGGGGGTCCGCGTGCTGTTCTCGCGGAGCGGGGAGACGGCGGACGAGCTGATCCGCCGGCTGGTCCGGGCGGAGCCCGAGGGCCGCCCGGTGGTGGTCGTCTCCACGGACCGCGAGGTCGCCGACGGCGTGAAGGCCGCGGGGGCGCGGCCGCTCCCCTCCACCATGCTGCTGCGCCAACTCGTGACCCGACCTTGAGTCAGTACCGGGGGCGCGCAGTTCCTCGCGCCCCCGGTGCTGGTGACTGAATCGTTGTTAAAAGTGGGGTTGGAGAGGGCACTTGGGGGAGACGGGAACACGGGTTCGGCACTAAGCTCGCGTTCGATCTTCACCTTCTCTGCGCCGTCCAAAAGAAGCGGATCGACCGTGGCCTCTCACCGCCGTCCCAAGCAGCCCAGCCGGGCGCGGATCTCCGTGCTCACCGCCGCCGCGGCGACCGCGGTCGCGCTGTCCGCGCAGACCGCCGCCCACGCGGACCCCAAGCTGACGGTGAAGCAGGCCAAGTCCGAGGTGGACGCGGACCGGCGGGACGCCGCCGCCGCGACGGAGAAGTACAACAACGCCAAGGAGCAGCAGCAGGCGCTCCAGCACAAGGTGAGCCTGCTCCAGGACGAGATCGCCCGCCAGCAGGCCGTGGTGAACCAGGAGTTGGAGGGCCTCGGGCAGGTCGCCTCCTCGCAGTACGCCGAGGGCGCCATCGACCCGACCGTCCAGTTGATGCTCTCCTCCGACCCGCAGGGCTACCTGCAGCGGGCCGTCGCGCAGGACCAGGTGACCCAGGCGCAGGCGGACCAGCTGGCCCAACTCGTGGAGCAGCAGCAGCTGCTGCAGCGGGAGAAGCAGGAGGCGGCGGGGGTGCTCGCGGCCGAGCAGAAGCTGCTCGACCAGATGCGCGGGATCAAGAACTCCGCCCAGGCGAAGCTGCGCCACGCGCAGTCCGTGCTGGCCCAGCTGAGCCCGGCGCAGCGGGCCCAGGCGGGGGCCGGGTACAACTACGGCACGGTGAAGGCGCAGGGCACCGGAAGCGTCAAGGACATCAACCTGTCCGGCATTTCGGCGGCCGCGCAGACGGCGATGCAGGCGGCGATGAGCAAGGTGGGCGTCGCGCCCTACTCCTACGGCGCGTCCGGTCCCAACGCGTTCGACTGCTCGGGCCTGGTGATGTGGGCCTACGCCCAGGCCGGGGTCTCCTTGCCGCACTCCTCCTACGCGTTGGAGTCGGTGGGCACGGCCGTGCCGTCGCTCGCCGACGCGAAGGTGGGCGACATCATCGTGAACGAGAACGGCGGCCACGTCGGCCTCTACGCCGGCAACGGCATGCTGCTGAACGCCCCGGAGTACGGCTACACCGTGTCCATACAGCCGCTCAGCTACTTCGGGCGGATCGTCGCCATCCGCCGGATCTGACGCCCCGACACGAGTGTGACCTGTGTCACGGAGGTGACGCAGGATCAGGTGAGATGTCCGTTCTGCCCGAGCGTGTCCTAGGCTTCTCGTCATCGAACGGTCACCCAGGGTCCACGAACTGACGGTGCCTCAGAAGTCACACGATTTTTTTCCGGCAAGGATTTGAACGGATCACGGTTCGGTCACTAGTGTCATCGCTCGAACCACCGCCGAATCGATCACCCAACCCGGGTGACAGCGGGGGTTACCGTCGAGTCCGACGACGCGGCAGGGGTGTTGCGGTCCCGCAGGAGCGGGTGCACTCCACAGGGGATGCCGAGGGATCGGAGCCGGGGAACCACCTTCCTCGGGGTGAATCGACGCCGGACCGGCTCGCCGGTGAGGCGTCGTAGGGCAGTCTTCCAGCCCGAACCCGTCAGCTCACCCGGTAGGCGGCCGTAGGAAGAAGGAGCTCGCCTTCGTGGCGTCCCATCGTCGCCCCAAGTCTCCGAACCGCGCGCGCATATCCGTGCTGACCGCTGCCGCCGCGACCGCCGTCGCGATCTCGGCCCAGTCCGCCCAGGCCGCGCCGAAGCCGACCACCGCGCAGCTCAAGGCGCAGATCGAGAAGCTCAACACCGAGACCGATCAGGCCGTCGAGAAGTACGACGCCGCCCACGAGCAGATGCAGGCCCTGCAGAAGCAGGTCGGCAACCTCCAGGACCAGGTCGCGCGCCAGCAGGCCGCCGTCAACGACCAGGTCGCCGCGCTCGGCCAGGTGGCCAGCGCCCAGTACGCCAACGGGTCGATCGACCCGACGGTGCAGCTGATGCTCTCCTCGGACCCGTCCGAGTACCTCGCCAAGGCCACCGCGCTCGGCCAGGTCACCCAGGACCAGGCGCAGGCGCTGAGCACGCTGCAGGAGCAGGAGAACCTGCTCAACAAGGAGAAGGCCGAGGCCGAGGCGAAGCTCAAGCAGCTCGACGCCACCAACAAGCAGTTGGCCGCCAGCAAGGCCTCGGTGCAGAAGAAGCTGGCCGCCGCCAAGGCGCTGCTCGCCTCGATGACCGCCGCGCAGCGCCAGATCGTCGTCGGCTCGGGCACCATCTCCACCTCCTCGGCCAACCTGGGCAACGCCAAGCCCGGTGACTCGATCGAGGCCGCCGCCTTCTCCGCGGCGCAGACCCGCCTGGGCGACCCGTACGTCTACGGCGCGACCGGCCCGAACTCCTTCGACTGCTCCGGTCTGATGCAGTGGTCGTACGCGCAGGCCGGCTACTCGCTGCCGCGCACCTCGGAGGAGCAGGCCGGCGTCGGCACCGCCGTCGCCTCGACCGCGGACCTGCAGGTCGGCGACCTCATCATCTTCAACGGCGGTTCGCACGTGGGCATGTACGCGGGCAACGGCATGGTGCTGCACGCCCCGCACACCGGCACCGTCGTCAAGTACGAGAAGCTGTCGTACATCGGCTCCATCTACGCCATGCGCCACATCTGACGGTCCCTCGGACGGTCGTACGGGCCCGCCCCCTTGCGAGGGAGGCGGGCCCGACGCGTTGACGGGCATCTCCGCTGGCAGAGCTGACTCTCCGACAACTTGTCCGATCCGTGGGTGAAAATTCGCTTGTCGGAGGGTTTGGACTGGCTGATCCCGACTCGCTAACGTCCCTCCCCGGACAGCAAGCGCAGCCGGAGGGAGAGACGCCCGTGGCGTCCCATCGACGCAGCAGGCCCGCGGGGCCGACGGCCCTGTCGCGGGCCGCGGCCACGGTGGTCGCGGCCGGGGCGGCCGTGCTGGCCGCCCAGCAGTCCGCCGCGGCGGCCCCCGGGCCGTCCGGGGCCGGGACGGTGCGCCAGCAGGTGGACTCGCTCTACGCGCAGGCGGAGGCGGCCGGGCAGCAGTACGACGGAGCCCAGGAGCAGCAGCGCGAACTCCAGCGCCGCAGCGCGGAGTTGCAGCAGCGGGTGGCTGCCGAGCAGGAGCAGATCAACCAGCTGACCCAGGCGGTCGGCGCGGTCGCCGCGGCCCAGTACGCCTCCGGCGACATGGACCCGGTGCTCCGGCTCGCGTTCAGCGCGCACCCTGAGGACTATCTGCGTCAGGCCGCGATGCTGGACCAGGCCGGCGGGGCGGTCGCCCAGGACCTGCGGCAGCTGGAGGAGGCACAGCACCGGCTCGACGCCGACCGGGCCGCGGCCGAGGCGCAGCTGCGCCAGCTGGAGCGGCTGCGGCAGCGCATCGCCGGCTCCAAGGCCGAGATCCAGCGCCGGCTGGGCCGTGCCCAGGCGCTGCTCGGCTCCCTGACGGCCCCTCAACGGGCCCAGATCCAGCAGCAGGAGGAGGAGCAGGCGGCCGCGGCCCAGTCGCTGGCGCAGCAGGCGCTCTCCGGCCTGCTGGACGTCCCGGCGTCGGCCCGGGCCGGCCTTGCCCTGCGCGCCGCCGAGAGCCGGCTCGGCAGCCCCTATGTCTACGGGGCGACCGGTCCGCACGCCTTCGACTGCTCCGGCCTGATGTACTGGTCCTGGCAGCAAGCCGGGGTCACCCTGCCGCGCACGGCGGCGGGCCAGGCCTCGGCCGGCCGCCGCGTACCGCTCAGCCAGGCCCGCCCCGGAGACCTCGTGATCTTCTACGGAGACATGCACCACGTCGGCATGTACGCCGGCAACGGCATGGTCATCCACGCCCCCTATCCGGGCGCCAGGGTCCGCTACGAGTCGGTCCGCGACATGCCGGTGAACACGGTGGTGCGGGTGTGAGCGGAACCGACGAACCCGGCATAGCCGCGGCACCGGAGGCGGAACCAGGACTGGGCGTGACCCGGCGGCGGGTGCTCGCGGTGGGCGGTTCCCTGGTCGCGGCGACGCTGGCCGGGACGGCCCTGTGGCGCGCGAAGGGCGAGCCGCGGGCGGTGGCCGACCCCGACGCCGCCGTGCAGGCGCTGCTCGACCGGCGTTCCGCCGCGGTGCTGGCCCGGGACGCCGCCGCGCTTCGCGGCACCTCGCTCGCCTCGGCGGCGGAGCAGGACACTGCGCTGCTGCGGAACCTGGCCGAGGTACCGCTGGCGTCGTGGCACTGGCGGCTCGTCAGCACCGGCGCGTTCCCGCTGCCGGCGGCCGTGGGCAGCCGACGGCGGATCGCCGCCACGCTCGAACTCGCCTACCGGTTGCGGGGTTTCGACGCCGCGCCGGTCACCGCCCGGGCCTACGCGGTGCTGGAGCAGACCGCCGCGGGCTGGCGCTGGGGCGGCCGCCCGGACTCCCCGGCGGGGGACACCCTGCTCTGGGACCTGGGGCCGGCCGGCGCTGCCGCGGGCCGTCAGGCCCTGGTGCTCGGCCTGCAGCGGACCCCCTCGGAGCTGGCCGCGCTGGCAGCCGAGGCGGACCGGGCCGTGGCCGCCGTGTCCGCGCTGTGGGGCCGGGCGTGGGGACAGCGCACGGTGGTGCTGGCCCCACTGGCCCTGGACCAGTTCGCGTCCCTGCTCGGCACCAGCCCCGCCGCGGTGTCCGCGCTGGCCGCCGTCACCACCGGCGAGCTGGGCGCGGCGGACGCCCGGCGCACGGAACGGATCACGCTCAACCCGCAGGTCTGGGACGGCCTCAACGCCCTGGGCCGGTCCGCGGTGCTCACCCACGAGACGACCCATGTGGCCACCCGCACGCAGACGCAGTCCTGGACGCCCCGCTGGCTGTCCGAGGGCGTGGCCGAGTGGACCGCCTACCGCGCCACCGGCCGGACGCCCCGTCAACTCGCCCCCGAGCTGGCGGAGTCGGCCGCCACGGTGCCGTCCTCGCTCCCGGCGGACGCGGACTTCGACGCCACGGCGACCGACCTGCCGGTGGCCTACCAGCGCAGCTGGATGGCGTGCCGGACCCTGGTGCACCGCTGGGGCGAGCCGGCCCTGGTCGCCTTCTATGCGGCCGTCTCCCGCACCGACCTCGACCGCGCCTGCGCGGACATCCTGCGGACCACGCCGCAGGCCTTCGCCGACCTGTGCCACCAGGACCTGCTGGCAGCCTTCCGCTAGCGCCTACCCGGCAGTTCCGTCAGGCCCACGCCCGCCCTGGCCTGGCCGAGGGTGGGAGACGGACACGGGCCCGCGCGGCGGAGCCGCAGGGGCATCACGCTGGCCCGGAACGCAGGTGCCATCGCGGGGCCGCGCTGTGGCACCAGGCTGATCCGGTGCGGAGCCGCACGGCATCCGGGCCCGGCGGGGCAAGGTCCCTGGGGCAGGGTGACCACGTTGGCCCCGCGCGGCGGAGCCGCAGGGGGTCATGTTGGCCCGGAACGCAGGTGCCATCGCGGGGCCGCGCTGTGAGCGGGCTGATCCGGTGCGGAGCCGTACGGCATCTGGCCCCGGCGGGGCAAGGCTCCGGGGGCAGGGTGACCACGTTGGCCCCGCGCGGCGGAGCCGCAGGGGCACCACGCTGGCCCGGCACGGGCATCACGCGGTCCCCGCGGCGGAGGCACAGGGCGACCATGCCAACTCCGCGGCGGAGCCGCAGGGGCACCACGCTGGCCCGGCACGGGCATCACGCGGTCCCCGCGGCGGAGGCACAGGGCGACCATGCCAACTCCGCGGCGGAGCCGCAGGCGCAACTACCCCGAGCCCAACCTGGCCGAAGGCGGGGGCACTCGCCGGCGCGGGGCGGGCGTCACGTGGGCCCCGCGCCGGACCACGCGGCGCAGCCGCAGGACGTGGCCGCAGGAAGGCGCCGCCGGACAGGGCGGGCGGGGTGGGGGCCGTGGGCGGGATCTTCGGGGAACTAGGCTCGTGCCGTACGGATTCGCTCAGCCGAGCAAGCATGCCTGGGAGGCCCGCGGTGAACTTCTGGTCGATCTACGAGCACGGCTTCGCACGCGTCGCCGCGTGCCACGGCCACACGTCGATCGCCGACCCGCAGGCCAACGCCGCGACAGTGCTGCGCCAGGCGCGGCACTGCGCGGAGCAGGGCGTCGCCGTCGCCGTCTTCCCCGAGCTCGGCCTGACCGGCTACTCGATCGAGGACCTGCTGCTCCAGGACGCGGTGCTGGACGATGTCGAGCGGGCCCTGGCGACCGTGGTCGCGGGCTCGGCGGACCTGCTGCCGGTCCTGGTCGTGGGCGCGCCGCTGCGGCACCGCAACCGGATCTACAACTGCGCGGTCGTCGTGCACCGGGGCCGGATCCTCGGCGTGACCCCGAAGTCCTATCCGCCCAACTACCGGGAGTTCTACGAGCGTCGGCAGATCGCCTCCGGTGACGACGAGCGCGGCGGGACGATCCGGATCGGCCGGCAGGACGTGCCCTTCGGGGTGGACCTGCTCTTCGAGGCGGAGGACGTCCCCGGGCTGGTGCTGCACGTCGAGATCTGCGAGGACATGTGGGTCCCGGTGCCGCCGAGCGCCGAGGCGGCGCTGGCCGGGGCCACCGTGCTGGCCAACCTCTCGGGCAGCCCGATCACCGTCGGCCGCGCCGAGGACCGCAAGCTGCTGTGCCGGTCGGCGTCCTCGCGCTGCCTGGCCGCCTACGTCTACGCCGCGGCCGGGCTGGGCGAGTCCACGACCGACCTGGCCTGGGACGGCCAGACGATGGTCTACGAGAACGGCGTGCTGCTGGCCGAGACCGAGCGCTTCCCGATCGGCGACCGCTACGCCGTCGCCGACGTGGACCTCGACCTGCTGCGGCAGGAGCGGATGCGGATGGGCACCTTCGACGAGAACCGCCGCACCCACGCCGCCCGTACCGCGGACTTCCGGCGGCTGCCCTTCCGGCTGGACCCGCCGCGGGAGGCGGACCTGGGCCTGCGCCGCAGGATCGAGCGCTTCCCCTTCGTCCCCGCCGACGCGGAGCGGCTGGCACTGGACTGCTACGAGGCCTACAACATCCAGGTGGCGGGCCTGCAGCAGCGCCTGGAGTCGATCGGGCGCCCGAAGGTCGTCATCGGCGTCTCCGGCGGCCTGGACTCCACGCACGCGCTGATCGTCGCCGCCCGGGCGATGGACAGGATGGGACGGCCCCGGACCGACATCCTGGCCTACACCCTGCCCGGCTTCGCCACCAGCGACCACACCAAGGGCAACGCGCACAAGCTGATGGCCGCGCTCGGGGTGACCGCAGCCGAGCTGGACATCACGCCCACGGCCCGGCTGATGCTGGAGGAGATGGGCCACCCCTTCGCCTCCGGCGAGCCGGTCTACGACACCACCTTCGAGAACGTCCAGGCCGGGCTGCGCACCGACTACCTGTTCCGGCTGGCCAACCAGCACGGCGGCATCGTGCTCGGCACGGGTGACCTGTCGGAGCTGGCGCTGGGGTGGTGCACCTACGGCGTCGGCGACCAGATGAGCCACTACAACGTCAACGGCGGCGTGCCCAAGACCCTGATCCAGCACCTGATCCGATGGGTCGTCAGTTCCGGGCAGTTCGACGAGGAGACGGGGCAGGTGCTGACCGCGATCCTGGACACGGAGATCAGCCCGGAGCTGGTCCCCGGTGAGGAGATGCAGTCCACCGAGGCCCGCATCGGCCCGTACGCGCTGCACGACTTCACCCTGCACCACGTGCTGCGGCACGGCATGCGGCCATCGAAGATCGCCTTCCTGGCGTGGCACGCCTGGCACGACGCGGCGGCGGGCGCGTGGCCGCCGGGCTTCCCGGCGGCGGAGCACAGGGCCTACGACCTGGCGGAGATCCGGCGCTGGCTGGAGGAGTTCTGCCGCAGGTTCTTCGGCTTCGCGCAGTTCAAGCGCTCCGCGCTGCCGAACGGGCCCAAGGTGTCGGCGGGCGGTTCGCTGTCCCCCCGCGGCGACTGGCGCGCGCCCTCGGACAGCACCGCGGCGGTCTGGCTGCGCGACCTGTCCCGGGTGGACGAGGCCGTCGCCGCGTCCGTCGCGGGCGCGGACCGCTGACCGCAGGCCGGTCGCGGTTCAGCGGCCGGCGGCCAGGCGTCGGCAGGAGACGACGGTGGCGGCGACCAACAGCCCGTTGCGGGCGGTCACCAGCAGCGCGCCCCACCAGGTGACCTTGGCCAACTCGCCGAAGAACAACGGGAATTCGAGCAGGGTCAGCACCGTGGCCGGGACCAGCAGCAGGGCCACGGTGCGCTGGGTCGTGCGCGGGGAGCACAGGCACAGGGCGGCGATGCCGAGCAGCCAGATCAGGTACTGCGGGCTCAGCACCCGGCTCGTCACCGTGAACAGCAGCAGCGCGGTCAGCCCGGCGTCCGCGGCGAGGAAGCGGCCGCGGGCGCGGCGGCGCCACCACAGCAGCCAGCCCAGTCCGGCCAGGGTCAGCAGCGGCATCAGCGCCGCCAGCACCGGCACCCCCGGCCCGAGGAACTCCAGTGAGCCGTAGTGCATCTGCGTGCGGCCCGGCCAGCCGAACAGCAGCGAGGCGAAGTAGCAGGGAACCGCCGGGACCGACTCCACCTCGATGCCCCGGCTGCCCTGGAAGCCCATGAAGGAGTAGGCGCCGACGGTGAAGACCGCGAAGCCGAAGGCGACGACCAGCGCGCTGACCGCCGCGCCCGCGAGGACCCGGAGCCTGCGGGCCGCGATCAGCAGCACCACGGGCCAGACCTTGATCATCGTGCCCAGCCCGATCAGCACCCCGGCCACCCGGGGCCGCCGGGACAGGAAGACCAGCGCCGCCATCGCCAGGACCGTCACCGCCAGGTCGAAGCGGGTGTAGACGGTCGGGCCGAGCAGCGGCACCGCCGCCGCCCACAGCCACAGCCCCGCCGTCGCGCCGCCGCGTCGCGCAGCCCGGGTGAGCAGGCCCATCGCCGCCGCGTCGCAGATCCCGAGCAGGGCGAGGAAGGAGGCGAAGTACGACCACGGCAGCCAGCTCGGCGCGATGATCACCAGCGCGGCGAGCGGCGGGTACTGCCAGGTCACGTCGTCCAGCGGGAAGGTCCCGGTGCGCAGCACCGCCGCCCAGCCCTGGTAGATCACCTTGACGTCGCTGGTCACGTCCAGGCCCACGTGCAGCACGCCCAGCACCATCAGCAGCAGCACGGTCCGCGTGGCCAGCCACCACCCCCACGGCGTCAGCAGACGCCCCACCGGAAGGGCGGACAGGGCGCCGGGGGCCGACGCCCTGTCAGGCATAGGGTGGGGTCTGACCGTTGCCGACATGGGCTCATCGTACGAAGCGGACGCCGGGAAAGACGCGCATGCACAAGACTCTGATCGTCACGAACGACTTCCCGCCCCGCCCCGGCGGCATCCAGACCTTCGTGCACAGCATGGCGCTGCGGATGCGGCCGGAGGACGTCGTCGTGTACGCATCCACCTGGCGGGACGGCAGCGAGGTGCGCAAGTTCGACGCCCAGCAGCCGTTCCAGGTGGTCAGGGACCGGACGAAGATCATGGTCCCCACGCCCCGGGTGACCCGCCGGGCCGCCGAGATCCTGCGCGCGGAGGACTGCGGCTCGGTCTGGTTCGGGGCCGCCGCGCCGCTCGGCCTGATGGCCCCTCAGCTGCGCCGGGCGGGCGCCGAGCGGATCGTCGGCATGACCCACGGCCACGAGGCCGCCTGGGCCCAGCTCCCGGCCTCCCGGCAGCTGCTGCGCCGGATCGGCGCGGGCACGGACACCCTGACGTACCTGGGGGAGTACACCCGCTCCCGGATCGCCTCCGCCGTCGGCCCGGCCGTGGCCGCGCGGATGGTGCAGGTGACGCCGGGGGTGGACGAGCAGCTGTTCCACCCGGACTCCGGCGGCGCGGAGGTGCGGGCCAAGCTGGGCCTGACGGACCGTCCGGTCGTCGTCTGCGTCTCCCGGTTGGTGCCGCGCAAGGGCCAGGACACCCTGATCCGCAGCTGGCCGCGGGTGCTGCGGGCCTTCCCCGACGCCGTGCTGCTGGTCGTCGGCGGCGGCCCGTACCGGGCGGACCTGGAGAAGCTGGCGGCGCAGACCGGGGTGGCCGCCTCGGTCGTCTTCACCGGCGCGGTCCCCTGGGAGGAACTGCCCGCCCACTACGGCGCGGGCGACGTCTACGCCATGCCCTGCCGCACCCGGCGCGGCGGACTGGACGTGGAGGGCCTGGGCATCGTCTACCTGGAGGCCTCCGCGACCGGCCTGCCGGTCGTGGCCGGCGACTCCGGCGGCGCTCCGGACGCGGTCCTGGAGGGCGAGACCGGCTACGTCGTCCCCGGCCGTGACACGGCGGCGCTCGCGGAGCGGCTGACCACCCTGCTGGGCGACCCGGCCCTGCGTGCCCGGATGGGCGCGGCGGGCCGGGCCTGGGTGGACTCCACCTGGCGCTGGGACCTGCTCGCGGACCGCCTCGCCGGTCTGCTGTGACGCCTCCGCGGGGGACTTGACGCCCCGTCAGTCCGGGGCCGGCCTCGGTGGTCAGGGGGCGGGGGCGCCCGGCGGTTCGAAGCCGGCGAGCAGCTGCTCCAGGGCCGCCTGGTCGGGTCCGGTGAACGGGGCGAGGCCGGGGGTGGAGCCGAGCGTCGCCAGCATCGGCCCGGTGATGCCCGGCGCCGGCGGCAGGTGGGTGGACAGCACCAGTTCCGGCTCGCGGTCGCGCAGCGGCTGGAAGGTGTCGAGGAACCGCTTCTCGTCGACGTTCTCCACCCACGGGCTGTCCACGCTGGCCCAGAGCAACTGCATGTCGTGCAGCGTCTCCGCGCCCACCTCGCGCACGTCGGGAGCCTGGGCCGCCTCCTGGGTGGGCAGCGGTGCGCCGAAGCAGTCGGAGCTGAAGCAGACGCCCGTGGAGTCGTCGAAGAAGCCCACGGTGCAGGGGTTGTCGAAGAGCGGGGGCCGGAAGCCGGTCAGGGTCCGGTCGCCCACGTCCAGCGACTGGCCGGGGTTGAGCAGGAACAGCCGGTCCAGCGGCAGCGGGCGCTCGCAGGACATGATGCCCACGGCCATGAAGGTGGTCACCACCCGCGCCTTCGGCGCGGCGGAGAGGAGGGCGAAGAGCCCGCCGGTGTGGTCCCGGTCGGGGTGCGTGAGCCAGATCCAGCGGACGTCGGCCGGGTCCAGGACGGCGGAGAGGGTGGCCAGGTAGTCCCGGTCGGGCAGCCCGAGCCCGGTGTCGACGACCACCGGCTGCTCGGCGTGCAGGACGAAGGCGTTGGCGGGGATGTGCCCGATCCCGGGCACTTCGAGGCTGTCGCTGAGGACTGTGACATCGGGTCGGACGCGGTGTGCAGGCATGGGGATCCGTCCTCGTTCCCCCGAGGGTGTCGATCGCCCGCGTGTGCCTTGACCCATCGTTGCACCGCCCCGCCAGGAGGCGCAGCCGCCGGAGGGCGCAGCCGTCAGGGGCGCGGGGAACTGCGCGGAGAGCGCACCACCCACGGAGGTCCGACCCCAT
>NZ_JBHSQJ010000012.1:55174-87800 GCF_042658505.1 Streptacidiphilus monticola
CCCCGATCAACGGGCCGGACCTCCGTGGGTGGTGCGTCGCTCGCGCAGCTCCCCGCGCCCCTGACGGGGCGGGGTGCGACTACTTGGCGTAGATGGCTTCGACGTCGGCCGCGAAGTCCTTCAGCACCACGGCCCGCTTCAGCTTCAGTGAAGGCGTCAGGTGGCCCGAGTCCTCGGAGAGGACCGTGTCGAGGATGCGGAACTTCTTCACCGCCTCCGCGTGCGACACCGCGGCGTTGCCGTCGTCCACCGCGGACTGGATCGCCGCGAGGAACTCCGGGTCCTCCCTGAGGTCGGCCACCGTCGCCGCCTCCGACTTGCCGTGCAGCTTCTTCCAGGCCGGCAGGAACTCCTCGTCGATGGTGATCAGCGCGGCCACGAACGGGCGGCGGTCGCCGACGACCATGCACTCCGCGATGAGCGGGTGGGCCCGCACGCGGTCCTCGATCACCGCCGGGGCGACGTTCTTGCCGCCCGCGGTGACGATGATCTCCTTCTTCCGTCCGGTGATCTTCAGGAAGCCGTCCTGGTCCAGCTCGCCCAGGTCACCCGTGGCGAACCAGCCGTCCTGCAGCGCCTCCGCCGTGGCCTGCTCGTTCTGCCAGTAGCCGGTGAAGACCTGAGGACCCTTCAGCAGGACCTCGCCGTCCTCCGCGATCCGGACCGAGGAGCCGGGCAGGGGCTGGCCGACGGTGCCGATGCGGGGGATGTCCCACGGGTTGAACGCGGTCGCCGCGCAGGTCTCGGTCAGGCCGTAGCCCTCCAGGACGGTGAAGCCGATGCCGCGGTAGAAGTGCCCCAGCCGCTCGCCCAGCGGGGCGCCGCCGGAGATGGCGTGCGTGGCCCGGCCGCCCAGCGCGGCGCGCAGCTTGCTGTAGACCAGCGCGTCGAACAGCTTGTGACGGAGCCTCAGGCCCAGCGGCACGCTGCCCGCGTCCGAGGCGCGGCTGAAGGCGATGGCGGTGTCGGCGGCGCGGTCGAAGATCTTGCCCTTGCCGTCCGCCTGGGCCTTCGCCCGGGCCGCGTTGAAGACCTTCTCGAAGACGCGGGGCACGCCCAGGATCAACGTCGGCCGGAAGGACGCGAGTTCGGCGGTGACCTCCTTGACGTCCGGCACGTGGCCGAGGCGGATGGGGGCCATCGCCGCCGCGATCTCCGCGATCCGGCCCAGCACGTGGGCCTGCGGCAGGAAGAGCAGCACGGAGGACTCGCCGGTGCGGAACAGCGGGGCCAGACGGGCCGTCACATTGCCCAGCTCGGCGAGGAAGTTGGCGTGGGTCAGCTGGCAGCCCTTGGGGCGGCCGGTGGTGCCCGAGGTGTAGACGATGGTGGCGATCGAGTCCGGCCCCAGCGTGGCGCGGCGCTCGTCCACGGCCGCGTCGGAGACCTCCGCCCCGGCCCGGACCAGGTCCTCGACGCCGCCGGGCTCGATCTGCCACACCTGCTTCAGCGCCGGCAGGCGGTCCCGGACCTCGCCCACGACTGCCTCGTGGCGCGGGAGTTCGGCGATGCAGGCGACCGCGCCGGAGTTACCGAGGATCCACTCCACCTGCTCGGCGGAGGAGCTCTCGTACACCGGGACCGTGATCGCGCCCGCGCACCAGATGGCGAAGTCGAGCAGGGTCCACTCGTAGCGCGTCCGCGACAGCAGGCCGACCCGGTCGCCGGCGTTGATCCCGGAGGCGATCAGGCCCTTCGCGGCGGCGCGGACCTCGGCGAGGAACTGGGTCGCGGTGCGGTCCTCCCACTCGGTGCCGACCTTGCGGCTCACCACCGGGACCGAGGCGTGCTGCTCGGCGTTGCGGTGGATGAGGTCGGTGAGGTTTCCGCCGCTCGGCACCTCGTAGAGGGCCGGAAGGCTGAACTCGCGCAAGGCTGCTCCTCAGACTCTGCGACGCGACGCTGCGGGACGCCAGGACGTTACTGCCGGGTAGCCGGTTCCGGATAGGTGTAACAGGCAATGTGTTCGAAGCATCACACTGCAGGTAGGCGCTAGTGCCAGCCTAGAGCAAGCCCGCACGAGCCCCCAGGGGCGCTGGGGGCACCCCCGCCCGAAGGGGCGCGAGGAACTGCGCGAACAACCAACCACTCAGGGAGGTTCGTCCCTTTGACGGGGTCGGACCTCCGCGAGTGGTGTGTTGCTCGCGCAGTTCCTCGCGCCCCCTCAAGGGCCCTGCGGGCCCGTGCGGGGGTACGGGGGGCCGTTACGCTGATCGGCATGCGCGTCCACGTCGTCAGCGATGTCCACTGCAACAGCGAGGCGCTCGCGCGGGCGGGGGAGGGGGCGGACGCCCTCCTCTGTCTCGGGGACCTGCTTCTCTTCCTCGACTACCACGACCATTCCCGGGGCATCTTCCCCGACCTCTTCGGGCGGGAGAACGCCACCGAGTTCGTCCGGCTGCGCAACGCCAAGCGCTACCAGGACGCGCACGCCTTCAGTGCCGGACTGTGGGCGGGCCTCGGCATCGGGCCGGAGGACCGGCAGGCGCGGCGCGCCGTGCTGGAAGATGCCGCCCGGGTCCAGTACGCCGAGTTGTTCGACGCCTTCGCGGCGTCGCCCGTCCCCGTCTACGCCACCTACGGCAATGTCGACATCCCGGCGCTGTGGCGGGAGTTCCCGCGCCAGGGCGTGCAGGTGCTCGACGGCCAGGCCGTCGAGATAGGGGGCCGCACCTTCGGCTTCGTCGGCGGCGGGCTGCCGACTCCGGGCCGCACCCCGTACGAGGTGGACGAGGAGGTCTACGCCGCCAAGGTCGCCGCCCTCGACGGGGTCGACGTGCTGTGCTGTCACATCCCGCCCGCGGTACCGGAGTTGACCTACGACACGGTGGCCCGCCGGTTCGAGCGCGGCAGCGAGGCCGTGCTGGAGGCGATCCACCGGGCGCGTCCGCGGACCGTCCTGTTCGGGCACATCCACCAGCCGCTGACCGCGCGCATGCGGATCGGCCGCACCGAGTGCGTCAACGTCGGCTATTTCCGGGGCAGTGGCCGGCCCTGGGCCATGGAGTGGTGAGCCTCGCGTACGCAGTAATCTTTCTGCGCACAGACACTGCGCAGTGACACACCGAGCGAGCAGGCAGGCGGAGGCCCACGCGATGGCGGAGCACACCAGGTCCAGCACCACGATCGAGGCCGCGCCGGCCGCGGTGATGGCCGTGATCGCGGACTTCGAGGCCTACCCGGCGTGGACCGGCGAGGTCAAGGAGGTCGAGGTGCTCGCCCGTGGCGCCGACGGCCGTGCCGAGAACGTCCGGCTGGTGCTGGACGCCGGGGCCATCCGCGACGAGCACGAGCTCTCCTACACCTGGGACGGCGACCGCAAGGTCAGCTGGACCCTGGTGAAGAGCCAGATGCTGCGGGCCCTCGACGGCTCCTACGAGCTGCGTGAACTCCCCGGCGGCGGCACCGAGGTGACGTACCAGCTGGCCGTGGACGTGAAGATCCCGATGCTCGGGATGATCAAGCGCAAGGCGGAGAAGGTCATCATCGACCGCGCGCTGGCCGGCCTGAAGAAGCGCGTCGAGGGCTGATGCCGACGGCACGGACCGTCCTGGTCGGCGGCGAACGCC
Organism: Streptacidiphilus monticola; assembly: GCF_042658505.1. Taxonomy (NCBI): domain Bacteria; kingdom Bacillati; phylum Actinomycetota; class Actinomycetes; order Kitasatosporales; family Streptomycetaceae; genus Streptacidiphilus; species Streptacidiphilus monticola. Next base: position 58,744 of record NZ_JBHSQJ010000012.1, read on the forward strand.
CCGGCCAGGTGGCTGCCGCATCCGCGGTCCGCTGTGCGGACCAGGGGCTGCGCACGCTGCTGGTCGCCGCCGACGATCCGCACCGGACCCTCGACCTGCTGCTCGGCGCTCCGCTGGACACCGTGCCGCGGGAGCTTCGGCCGGGCCTGCACGCGCTGCGGCTCGATCCGCAGGAGGCCTTCCGGGACACGGCGGCGCGGCTACTGGGTCGTGCCAAGACACTGTTCGACCTGCTCGGCGTGGAGCAGTTGGACCGCGAGGAGCTGGCGGCGCTCCCGGGCGCCCGGCACCTGGCGTTGCTGGACGCCGTGCGCACCCATGCCCGCAGCGGGGAGTGGGACGCCGTCGTCCTCGCCGGGCCCCCGGTGCCGGAGCTGCTCGCCGCGCTCGCGCTGCCCGAGCAGCTGGGCCGCTACCTCGACCGGCTGCTGCCCGACCAGCGCCAGGCGGCCCGGGCGCTGCGGCCGATGCTCGCCGGGCTCGCCGGCGTGCCGATGCCGGCCGACTGGCTGTTCGAGGCCCGGACCTGGGCGAGCGGCGAACTCGCCGACGTCCAGGGCGTGTTGGACGCGCCGACCACCACGATCCGGCTCGCCGTCGAAGCGCCCGGCGGTCCGCAGGCGCTCGCCGCGCTGCGGCGGGCCCGGGCGGGACTGGCGCTGCACGAGCGCCGGGTGGACGCGGTGGTGGCCACCGGGATGCTGCCGGACAGTCAGGACCCGTTCCTGGGACGCCTCCACGGCGCCCAGCAGGAGGCGCTCGCGCAGCTGCGCACCGAGTGGGACGCGCCCGTCGTCGCGCTGCCGCACCCCGGCCGTGAGCCGGAGGGGCTGGAGCAGGTGCCGCCGCTGCCCGAACTTCCGCCGGTACCGCCGCTGCCCGAGCGCTGGGTGGAGGACCGGCTGGACGTCCCGCCGCACGTCCTGGTCTGGCACCTGCCGCTGCCCGGGGCCGAGCGCGGTGAACTGGACGTCGTCCGGCGCGGGGACGACCTGGTGCTCGGCGTGGGGGAGTACCGCCGCACGCTGACCCTGCCGTCGGCGCTGCGCCGCTGCACGGTGGCCGGCGCGGCGCTGCGCGACGGGGTGCTCGCTGTGCGTTTCGCGCCGGACGTGCAACTCTGGCCGAAGTAGGAACGTTCACCTGGATAGCGTCAGCGGACGAGCCAGCGGGTTGAGGAGGCCGGGCATGGGTGCCGAGGAGAACGCCGAGAGCCGGGACGTCTGGGCGGAGGCCGTGTCGGAGCAGCAGGAACGCCCGGGCGACGCGCTGTCCAAGGCCGAACCGGAGCCCGAGCCGGAGGGCTCCGCTCCTTCGGGATCTGACTTCATCCCGCCCGACTTCGCCCCGCTGGTGGACGAGGTGCGCAAGTTCGCCACGGCGCTGGGGGACAAGGTCGGCCAGGCCTCGTCGGCGATCAGCGGAGGCGGCGACCCGATGCAGGTGCTGCAGAACCTGGCGGCCCCGCTGCGGACCAAGAACCCTGCCGTGTACGGGCACTTGCTCGCGGCGGGCGGTGAGCTGCTGGCCGCCTACCGGGCTGCGGTCAGCGCCTCGGAGCGGCGCTGGTCGGCCCCGCGCCCGACGAGCAGCGAACGGGTGGATCTGGACTGATTTGACTACGACTTCTGAAGTCGGCCCAGCGCTCCCCCAGGGCGATGTCTTCGGCTAATGTACGCACGACTGTGTACCTGCGCCGCTGCGGGCGGGTACGGTACCGCCCAGCGGGGAACCACCGAAGACTGAGGGACACATGGGACTGACCATCGGCGTCGACGTCGGCGGCACCAAGATTGCTGCGGGTGTCGTGGACGAGAACGGAACGATCCTCGCGCGCACCCGGGTACCGACCCCGGCCGATCCGCAGTGGGCCGTCGGCGCCATCGCCGACGCCGTCAAGGAGCTGCGCAAGGGCCACGAGGTGACCGCCGTCGGTATCGGCGCACCGGGCTACGTCGACGCCGGGCGCTCCACCGTGCTGATGGCCCCCAACATCGACTGGGAGAACGAGCCGCTCAAGCAGCGCGTCGAGGACCTCGTCGAGCTGCCCGCGGTCGTCGAGAACGACGCCAACTCCGCCGCCTGGGGGGAGTTCCGCTTCGGGGCCGCCGCGCAGCACCAGGACATGATCATGGTGACGGTCGGCACCGGCATCGGCGGCGGCATCGTCATCCAGGGCCGGATGCACCGCGGCTTCTTCGGCGTGGCCGGCGAGATCGGCCACATGAAGATGGTCCCGGACGGCCTGCCCTGCGGTTGCGGCACCCGCGGCTGCTGGGAGCAGTACGGCAGCGGCCGCGCGCTGCGGCGCTACGGCCGGGAGATGGCCGCGGCGGACCCGGAGCGCGGCGCACGCCTGCTGGAGCTCAACGAGGGCGTCGCGGAGACGATCACCGGCAGCCAGATCACCCAGGCCGCGGGCGAGGGCGACCCGATGGCCCTCGAGGTCTACGAGCGCCTCGCCGACTGGCTCGGCCGCGGCATGGCCGACCTGGCCGCGCTGTTCGACCCGGCGGTCTTCGTGCTCGGCGGCGGCGTCTCGGACTCGGGCAAGCTGCTGCTCGACCCGGTCGCCAAGGCCTTCGAGAAGCACCTGGTCGGTGGCGTCCACCGGCCCAAGGCGGAGGTCGTGCTGGCCTCCCTGGGCTCGGCGGCCGGGATCATCGGCGCCGCGGACCTCGCCCGCCAGTAGTTCGCCACCGCCCCGGGGGCGCGCGGCCGCAAATGGGCGACAGCCCCGCGCCCCTGCGGGTTCATGGTCATCTCCTGGGGGAGACTCTCCCTCATGGATGAGACCGTCGTGGATGCGGTGACCCAACTGCCCCTGTCCGGGCCCGAGGCCGACGGCGGCGAGGTGGTGCGGGTCCTCAGCTACAACATCCGCTCACTGCGCGACGACCGCACGGCCGTCGTCCGGGTGATCCGGGCCTGCGACCCCGACCTGGTCTGCATCCAGGAGTCCCCCCGCTTCTGGTTCCCCCGCCCGCAGGCCGCGTGGCTGGCCCGGGCCACCGGCCTGATGGTGCTGTCCGGCGGCCCGAGCGCTTCCGGCCCGCTGCTGCTCGGCAGGCTGCGGGCGCTGCCGCTGAGCGTCCACGACGTGCTGCTCCCCAAGCGGGCCGGCCTGCACCAGCGCGGCTTCGCCACGACCGTCGTCCGCCTCGGGCGCGGGGCGCCCTTCTCGCTGACGAGCTGTCACCTCTCGCTGGACGCGGACGAGCGCTTCGAGCACTTCAAGGCGTTGCTGGCCCACGTCTCGACGACGGACGTGCCCCACCACGTCATCGGCGGGGACTTCAACGAGCATCCGGACAAGCCGGGTTGGCAGCTGCTGGCGTCCCGGATGCAGGACGGCTGGGTGGCCGCCCCGTGGGGCGGCGAGTACACGTCCGTACCGGACAACCCTTACCAGCGGATCGACGGCGTCTTCGCGTCACCGGGCATCGAGGTACTCGCCTGTGGCGTGCCGCACGGCCTGCCCCGCGACAGGGACCTGCGGTCGGCCAGCGACCACCTGCCCGTCCTCGCCGTCCTCCGGGTTCCGCCGGGGGCCCTTTAGGCCCCCTGAGGGGCGCGAGGATCCCTCCACCCTTGGGGCGGGAGGCCCCAGCGCGAGCAACCCACCACTCATGGAGACCCCGTCTGCGGGACGGACCTCCCTGGCTGGTGGGTTGCTCGCGATGGGGGCGGCCTCGCGTCCCTCAAGGGCTCCCGGGTGCCCCTCGTGTGCCTAGACGACGGCGCCGTGGTTGGGGTCGTCGAAGCGGTCGTCGTCATCGTCGGGGTTGTGGAGGCGGCTGACCAGGCCGGCGATGCCGCCGAGGAGCGAGGCCGCGCCCAGGAACCCGGCCAGGCCGGGCACTTGGCCGAAACCGCTGAGCAGCAGCAGGGCCACCCCGGCCACGAGGGCCAGCAGGGAGACCCGGGTGACCGTCTGCGCCTTCGGGATCGGGGGCGGCTCCGGCGGCACGAAGTGGAACTCGTCCGGGTCCTCCGCCGGGGACCAGGCCCGGGGGTCCACCGGGGGCACGGCACGTACCACCGGAAGCGGCCGGATCACCGGACGGGGCGTCAGATCCCGGTATCCGTCGGCGTCCCCGGTGTCCCCGGTGTCCTCGGCGTCGGGCCAGTCGTGCTCGCTGCGTTCCGCGGGGGCGTCGAAGCCCGCCACCAGTTCGGCGAAGACCTCGTCGTCGGTGGGCTTGCGCTGCTGTCCGCCGTTCGCGGCATCGGGCTCGGCCATGGCGTGTGTCAGTCCTCCGTGCCGGAAGCGGTGGTGTGGCGCTTCACGAAGTCCAGGGAGCCCTCGAAGACGGTCTCCGCGTCATGGTCCAACGTGGCGACATGGAAGCTCTGTTCCAGCAACCGCTCCTCGACGTCCTGCGAGCCGATCCGGCGCAGCAGCGTCTGGCCGCTCGCGGGGGAGACCACGTGGTCCTGCGGGCTGCGGAAGAGCAGCAGGGGCTGGGTGATCCGCGGCAGCTCCGCCTGAACCGCCTTGGTCAGCTGCTTCATCGAGTGCGCCGCGTGCAGCGGCGTGCGCAGGTAACCGTGCTCCTCGACACCGGGCTTGGCGATGTCGTTGGCGATGCCGGGGAAGCTCGGGACCAGGTGGCGGACGACCGGCAGGGCCACGTGCGCCTTGCCCGGCATCACCACCAGCGGGTTGACCAGCACCAGGCCGGACACGCCCGCGCCCTGCTGCGCGGCCAGGTGCAGGGACAGGGCGCCGCCCATGGACAGACCGAAGAGGAAGACCTGCTCGCACTGCTCGGACAGCTCGTGGAAGGAGCGCTCCAGCGCGGCGTACCAGTCGTGCCAGCGGGTGAGATTCAGGTCACGCCAGTGCGTGCCGTGCCCCGGCAGCAGCGGCAGGGAGACGCTGTAGCCCGCCTCCGCGGCGCGCTCCGCCCACGGGCGCATGGAGAACGGCGAGCCGGTGAAGCCGTGGCAGACCAGGACTCCCACCGGTCCGCCGTGGTGGTGGAAGGGCTCGGCGCCGGGCAACAGCGGCATGTCGCGAATCCTCTCGCAGGTGCCCCCAGGGGGCTGGACACGGTGCCTACTCAGAGGTACGCATCGTCCCATGTCCGCGCCGCGCGCGTACAGCGCGACGGCAGCGCGGGGTGGACGCGGAGGACGGAGTTCCGACGATTCGGCACTAAGGTGCTGGATGGTCAGTGAATCTGGAGGTCAGGGTTGTTCTACCGACTCATGAAGTTGATCGTGGCGCCGATGCTGCGGCTCTTCTTCCGTCCCTGGGTGGAGGGGATCGAGAACATCCCCGACGAGGGCCCGGCAATCCTGGCCAGCAACCATCTGTCCTTCTCGGACTCCTTCTTCCTGCCCGCGCTGCTCAAGCGGCGGGTCACCTTCATCGCCAAGGCCGAGTACTTCACCACCCCGGGCCTCAAGGGCAAGCTCACCGCCGCGTTCTTCAAGGGCGTCGGCCAGCTTCCGGTCGACCGCTCGGGCGTCCGCGGCGCGGGCGAGGCGGCGATCCGCAGCGGCATCGCGGTGATCGAGCGCGGAGAGGTCTTCGGCGTCTACCCCGAGGGCACCCGCTCGCCCGACGGGAAGCTCTACCGGGGCAAGGTCGGCGGCCTGGCCCGGATCGCGCTGGCCACCGGCGCCCCGGTGATCCCGGTGGCGATGATCGACACCGAGAAGATCCAGCCGCCCGGCCAGGTGCTGCCCAAGCTGGGCATCCGGCCCGGCATCCGGATCGGCAGGCCGATGGACTTCTCCCGGTACCAGGGCATGGAGAACGACCGCTTCATCCTGCGTTCGGTGACGGACGAGGTGATGTACGAGATCATGCGGTTGTCCGGCCAGGAGTACGTCGACATCTACGCGACCGCCGCCAAGCGCCAGATCGCGGAGGCCAAGGCGGAGGCGAAGGCCGAGGCCAAGGCGGAAGCCAAAGCGGAGGCGGAGGCCAAGGCCGAGGCCAGGAAGTCCGCGGCGAAGACCGAGAGCTGACGGAGGCTCAGGGGGGATGAAGGGCAGCAGAGGGGGCGGCGGCAGCTTCTCCGTGGAGCAGCCGCTGTGGGTCGCGGTCAGCGCCTTCCGGGTGCTGACCGTGCTGTACGCGGACGCCCGCTACGCCGGAAACGACGTCCACTACGACCACGCCGCCCTGGGCTGGGGCTACATGGCCGTGCTCACGCTGTGGACGCTGGCCACCCTGCCGGTGTTCTCCAGCAAGGCGCGCTGCGACTGGCGCTGGATCAGTGCGGACCTGCTCCTGGTCGTCGCCGGCATCGTGCTGACCGCCGTCTTCGACAGCCGGCAGTTCGTGGACGCCGGCGACGTCACGCTGCCCACCATCCGGGCCGCCGCCAGCGTCCTCGGGTTCGCCGTCATGGGCGGCTGGAAGCCCGCCGCCTTCGCCGGGCTCGCGGTCGGCGTGGCCAACGTGGTCGAGCGGGGCCGGCTGACCTCCTCCAACGCGCACAACATCGTGCTGCTGATGCTGGCCGGCGTCGCCATCGGCTACGTCGTCGACCTCGCCCGCCGCAGTGAGGAGACGCTCGCGCGGGCGCTGGAGATCCAGGCCGCCACCCGGGAGCGGGAGCGGCTGGCCCGGGACATCCACGACGGGGTGCTCCAGGTGCTGGCCATGGTGCAGCGGCGCGGCGCCGAACTCGGCGGCGAGGCCGAGGAGATCGGCCGCCTGGCCGGGGAGCAGGAGATCGCGCTCCGCGCCCTGATCGCCGAGGGGCTGGCCCCGAACCCCTCGTACGAGGCGCCCCGGCGCCGGACGCAGGTTGACGCACCGTCGGATCCGCACGAGCCGCAGGACGTCCGCGCCCTGCTGGGCCCGCTGGCCGGGTCCCGGGTCACCGTCTCCGCGCCCGGCACGCCGGTGCTGCTGCCGCGCCGGGCCGCGACCGAGGTGGCGGCGGCGGTGGGCGCAGCGCTGGACAACGTCCGCCGCCACGTGGGGGAGCGGGCGCAGGCCTGGATCCTGGTCGAGGACGAGCCGGACGCGGTGGTGGTCTCGGTCCGCGACGACGGCCCGGGCTTCGACCCGGCCCGGCGGCTCGGCGAGGCCGAGGCCGAGGGGCGTCTCGGCGTCTCGCAGTCCATCCGCGGACGGCTGCGGGACCTGGGCGGCAGCGCCGAGATCTTCTCGGCGGCGGGGCAGGGAACCGAGGTCGAGTTGCGGGTGCCGAAGCAGAGGCTCTCCGGGGAGGTAACCAAGTGACGGTCGCCGTACGGGTGATGGTGGTCGACGACCACCCCATGTGGCGCGAGGCGGTGGCCCGGGACCTGGCCGACGCCGGCTACGAGGTCGTCGCCACCGCCGGGACCGGCCGCGAGGCGGTCCAGCGCGGCCGGGCGGTGACGCCGACGGTGGTCGTGCTCGACCTCAACCTGCCGGACCTGCCCGGCGTGGAGGTCTGCCGTCAGCTGATGGCGGCGGACGTCGCACCCCGGGTGCTGGTGCTGTCCGCGAGCGGCGAGCACGCCGACGTGCTGGAGGCGGTGAAGTCCGGTGCCACGGGCTACCTGGTGAAGTCCGCCAGCCGCGACGAACTGCTGGACGCCGTGCGCCGTACGGCCGAGGGCGACGCCGTGTTCACCCCCGGCCTGGCCGGCCTGGTCCTGGGCGAGTACCGCCGTCTCGCCGCCGAGCCCGGCCCGGCCGACACCTCCCCCGCCGCACCGAAACTGACGGAGCGTGAGACGGAGGTGCTGCGGCTGGTCGCCAAGGGCCTCTCCTACAAGCAGATCGCCGACCGGCTGGTGCTCTCCCACCGCACGGTCCAGAACCACGTCCAGAACACCCTCGGCAAGCTCCAGCTGCACAACCGCGTGGAGCTGGTCCGCTACGCCATCGAGGCCGGGCTCGACGACTGATCCGCCGGGGCGGCATCGAGCGAGGCCACCAGGTCGCGGACGATGCCCACCCCGTCCAGGGTCAGCACCGACTCGGGGTGGAACTGGACGGAGGCCAGGCCCGGGGCGCGCAGGGCGTGGATGTGGCCGGTCTGCGGGTCGCGGGAGAGCCGGACGCTGCGGGTGAGGGCGAGTCGGTGGGCCTCGGCGTCGTCGCAGTGGGCGGTGAAGGTGTTGTAGAAGCCGACGGTCTGCCGCGCGCCGAAGAGGTCGATCGACTCCTGCGCGCCCTGGTGCGGGGCGGTCAGCCGGAGCAGCGGCAGCCCCAGGGCCTCGCACAGCAGTTGGTGGCTCAGGCAAACCGCGAGCAGGCCGCCCGGGCGGGGGTCGGTGAGGTGACGGGCGATCAGGCCGCGCACCGCGTTCATCTTCGGCTCGTCCGCCGTGGGGTCGCCGGGGCCCGGGCCGAGGACGAGCGGGCCGTCGTGGGCGGCGACCGCCTCGTTCAGGCCGGGCAGGTCCCAGCGCCGCACGGTGACCCGGTGGCCGAGCGAGCGCAGCAGATGGGCCAGCATCGAGGTGAAGGTGTCCTCGCAGTCCACGACCAGCACATGGCTCCCCGGCTCGGCGGGGGTCTCGGTCTGCATCCGCAGCCAGAACGGCGCCAGGTTGGTCCGCCGCGCGCCGAGCGCCGTCTGCACCCGGTGGTGGTCCGCCAACTGCGGCCGCTCGCGGCCCGGTTCGCGCGGCGGGGCCGGACGGGCGCCGATCGCGGTGAGTACCCCGGCGGCCTTGGCGTGGGTCTCGGCGACCTCGCTGTCCGGGTCGGAGTGGCGCACCAGCGTGGCGCCGACGCCCACCTTCAGCCGGCCGGTCGCCGCGTCGATGTCGGCGGTGCGGATCAGGATGGGGGAGTCGAGTGTCTGACCGCCTCCGGCGGTGCGGCCGATCAGCGCGAGCGCGCCGGAGTAGTAGCCGCGGCCGGTCAGCTCGTGGCGGGCGATGACGGCGGTCGCGGACTCCACCGGGCTGCCGGTCACCGTCGCGGCGAACATCGTCTCGCGCAGCACCTCGCGCACGTCCAGCGAGGTGCGGCCGCGCAGCTCGTACTCGGTGTGGGCGAGGTGGGCCATCTCCTTCAGCCGCGGGCCGAGGACCTGGCCGCCCAGGTCGCCCACGGTGCACATCATCTTCAGCTCCTCGTCCACGACCATGGTGAGCTCCTCCAGCTCCTTGGGGTCGTGCAGGAAGGCGACGAGGGAGTCCAGGGTGGGGCCGGAGGCGGGATAGCGGTAGGTGCCGGAGATCGGGTTCATCACGACCGTCCCGCCCGTCTGCCGGACGTGCACCTCCGGGCTGGCGCCGACCAGCACCCGGTCACCGGTGTGCACCAGGAAGGTCCAGTAGGCGCCGCGCTCCTGCTCCAGCAGGCGGCGGAACAGGGTGAGCGCCAGCGCCGGGCCGAAGTCCTGGAGGGTGCCGGTGAAGTCCCGGCGGATCACGAAGTTGGCGCCCTCGCCCCGGCCGATCTCCTCGGCCAGCACCTCGCGGACGATCTGGGCGTACTCGCCGTCCGAGGTCTCGAAACGGCCGTCCACCAAGTGGACGGGCAGCTGCGGCAGCGCCGCGCGCAGCTCGGCGAGCGGCAGGGCGTGCGACTCGCGCACCCGCAGGGCCCGCAGCGGGGTGCCGTCGTCGGTGGCCGGGAAGCCGCGCTCGCGGATCTGACGGTAGGGGACGAGCGCCAGCAGGTCGTGCTCGGGCCGCCCGGTCGCGCCCTCGGACACGGGCAGGTCGGCCAGCGTGGCGTAGGTCCCGACCTCGCCGAGGAGCAGCTCGACCGTGTCGGGGGTGTGGCGCGGTGCGCGGCGGTGCAGCAGGGCGAAGGGCTCGCGGGCAGCGGAGAGCCGGGCGACGAGCTCGACGACATCGGTCACGGCAAGGGCCTTCCGGGATCGGGGAGTTGACGCCGCATCCGCCGGGAGGCCGGACGGCCGCCGCAGCGGGGCGGCCGTGGGGTGCACTGCAGGACGGGCCGCCTAGGGGACGGTCCGCCACCAGTTCCGGAGGGTCTGCAGTGCGCTCATGGCAGGGACGCTAACGGACTCCGCGCCGGCCGCGCACCCCTGCTCCGAGCGGTGGACGGCGGGCGGCGGGCCGTCCGCGCCACGTCTCATCTGTCGGGCGGCGTCCGGTTTCGCCGGGGTCACCCCGTAGCCTTGAGCCGTGACCGTGAACGTTGACACCCAGACCCAGGACTTCTCCTGGCTGTCCCTTCCCGCGGCGCAGCAGCCCGAATGGCCGGACTCCGAGGCTCTGCGCAAGGTGCTTGCGGACCTCGCCTCGTATCCGCCCCTCGTCTTCGCCGGCGAGTGCGACCAGCTGCGTGCCCGTCTGGCGGCGGTTGCTCGGGGTGAGGCGTTCCTGCTCCAGGGCGGCGACTGCGCGGAGGCCTTCGACGCCGTCTCCGCCGACCACATCCGCAACAAGCTCAAGACGCTGCTGCAGATGGCCGTGGTGCTGACCTACGCCGCCTCCGTGCCGGTGGTCAAGGTCGGCCGCATCGCGGGCCAGTACTCCAAGCCGCGCTCCAAGTCGACCGAGACCCGGGACGGGGTGACCCTGCCGGTCTACCGCGGCGACTCGGTGAACGGCTTCGACTTCACCCCCGAGTCCCGGATCCCGGACCCGGAGCGGCTGAAGCGGATGTACCACGCGTCCGCCTCGACGCTGAACCTGGTCCGCGCGTTCACCACGGGCGGCTACGCCGACCTGCGCCAGGTGCACGCCTGGAACCAGGACTTCGTGCGCAACTCGCCCTCCGGGCAGCGCTACGAGCGGCTGGCCAAGGAGATCGACAACGCGCTGGCCTTCATGCACGCCTGCGGCATCGACCCGGAGGAGTTCCGCACGGTCGAGTTCTACGCCTCGCACGAGGCGCTGGTGCTCGACTACGAGACGGCGCTCACCCGCACCGACTCGCGGACCGGCAACCTCTACGACGTGTCCGGCCACATGGTCTGGATCGGCGAGCGGACCCGGCAGCTGGACCACGCGCACATCGAGTTCGCGTCCAGGATCCGCAACCCGCTCGGCGTCAAGCTCGGCCCGACGACGACGGTGGACGAGGCGCTGACGTTGATCGACCGCCTCGACCCGGACCGCGAGCCCGGCCGGCTGTCCTTCATCACCCGGATGGGAGCGGGGAAGATCCGCGACCTGCTGCCGAACCTGGTGGAGAAGGTCACCGCGTCCGGCGCCCAGGTGGCGTGGATCTGCGACCCGATGCACGGCAACACGTTCGAGGCGTCCAGCGGGCACAAGACGCGCCGCTTCGACGACGTGCTGGACGAGGTCAAGGGCTTCTTCGAGGTGCACCGCGCCCTGGGCACCCACCCGGGCGGCATCCACGTGGAGCTGACCGGCGACGACGTCACCGAGTGCGTCGGCGGCGGCGACGAGGTCTTCGTGGACGACCTGCACACCCGGTACGAGACGGCGTGCGACCCGCGCCTGAACCGCAGCCAGTCGTTGGACCTGGCGTTCCTGGTCGCGGAGATGTACCGCGGAGCGTGAGGCTCCGCCGGGGATGTGACGTACGCCCCCTCCGTTTCGGCGGAGGGGGCGTTCCCATGTTTGGAGGCGTTGAGTAAGGTAAGCCTTAGCTCAACGCACCAAGCAGCTCAGCTCAGCACAGCACCTGGGAGACACCGCGATGTACGTCTGCATGTGTCACGCGGTGACCGAGGACCGGGTCCGCGAGGAGATCGCCGCGGGCGCGAGCACCCCCCGCCAGGTCGCCAAGGGCTGCAAGGCCGGAACCGACTGCGGGTCCTGCGTGCGCAGGATCCAGGCCCTCCTCGGCCACGAGGGCGCCCGCCCGTGCCCCACTGCCCGCCTGGCGGCGCGCCTGGGCATCCCCGAGGCCGAGGCCGAAGCGGCGTAAGCCGCAAGGGGCGCAAGACTGCGACAGGTGCGGCTGCGCNCGCGCCTGGGCATCCCCGAGGCCGAGGCCGAAGCGGCGTAAGCCGCAAGGGGCGCAAGACTGCGACAGGTGCGGCTGCGCCGCGTGGGCATGACGGCCCAGCGTCCCCGGGGAGGTTCGGCCCGTTCAGAGGGGACGAACCTCCGTGAACGGTGGGCCGGTCGCGCCCACGCGGCGGAGCCGCACCTGTCGCAGACTCGCGCCCTGGGGGTGCAACTAGCTCTCGGGCTGTTCGATCAGCTGGGCGATGTAGAGGGGTTCCCCGAGCTTCTGGATGAGGTCCAGCTGGGTGTCCAGATAGTCGATGTGGTGTTCCTCGTCCTCGAGGATGTCCTCGAAGATGTTCGCCGACGTCACGTCCCCCTTGGCGCGCATCAGCACGATCCCGCGGCGGAGCCGGTCGATGGCCTCGACCTCGATCTGGCGGTCCGCCTCGAACATCTCCGTGATCGTCTGGCCAATGCGCAGGTGGAACAGCCGCTGGAAGTTGGGCAGGCCCTCCAGGAAGAGAATCCGCTCCGCCAGCCGGTCGGCGTGCTTCATCTCGTCGATGGACTCGTGACGGGTGTACTTGGCGAGCTTCGTCCAGCCGTTGTTCTCCTGCATCCGGTAGTGCAGCCAGTACTGGTTGATAGCCGTCAGCTCGGCGGTCAGCTGCTCGTTGAGGAACTCGATGACCTCGGGGTCGCCCTGCATGGAACGCCCTTTCTCTGCCCGTCTTCGTGTGTTCGTCCGGAATTGCACCCGGGTGGACGCATCGTTCCACTTGTCCGGGCGCTAATCCAGGAAGGTCACACTCATCCCGTCCGCGCGTCCCGCCCCGTGCGGCGCACCCGATCGGCGGCGCCGACGGGGCCTCTGTCAAGATTGAGCCATGGGCCAGTCCGAAAATCAGCAGGCCAACGGCCGGAGCCAGGGGCTTCCGCCGGGTCAGCGCCTGCAGCGGGGCTGGCCGGTGCTGCACTACGGGCCGATTCCCCGGTTCAAGCCGGCGACCTGGGACTTCCAGGTGTTCGGGGCGACCGCCTCCGGCGAGAAGTACAGCTGGAACCACGACGCGTTCTCCGCGCTGCCGCGCACCGAGGTGACCGGGGACTTCCACTGCGTCACCCGGTTCAGCATGCTCGGCAGCCGCTGGAACGGCGTCGCCGCCGCCACCGTGCTCGAACTGGCGCCGCCCGCCGCCAACGTCACCCATGTCATGGTCTGGGCCGAGTACGGCTTCAGCTCCAACCTGCGGCTGGCCGACTTCGCCGCCGAGTCGACGGTCTTCGCCACGCACCGCAACGGCGACCCGCTCACCGTCGAACACGGCTTCCCGGTCCGGTTGGTCGTTCCGCACCTGTACGCCTGGAAGGGCCCCAAGTGGGTCCGTGCCGTGGAGTACATGACGGCGGACCGCCGCGGCTTCTGGGAGGAGCGCGGCTACCACAACCTCGGCGACCCGTGGCAGGAGCAGCGCTACTCCTACCAGGAGCAGCCGGGCGAGGGTCCGGAGCTGTGATCCCCGGGGCCGCGGTCGGCTGACGCCTCGTCAGGGGCGGCTGTTCTCCCAGGGGCCGGGCGTCGTGGCCGCGGGCTGTTCCGCCGTCTCGGTGCGGAAGAGTCGGAAGCCGCGCGACTCGTAGTTGCGCAGCGCCGCCGGTCCGTCCAGGGAGCAGGTGTGCACGGTGACCCTGCGGGTGGCGGGCAGCCCAGGGTGACGGTCCGCCAGGTCCCAGGCGCGGCGGAGCCCGTGGGTGAGCAGGTGGCCGCCCAGGCCCCGGCCGTGGAAGGCGGGAATCAGGCCGAAGTAGGCGATCTCCACCTCGCCCTCCGGGTGCGGCTCCAACTGGACGTAGCCGGCCGGGGTTCCGCGGACCCAGGCCACCCAGGTCTCCAGTCCGGGGCGGGCCAGCCAGTCGGCCCACTCCCGGTAGCTCCACGGCAGCCGGTCGGTCCAGTTCCAGTCGCCGCCCACGGCCGTGTAGAGGAAGCGCGCGAACTCCGGGCCGATCAGCTCGGCCCGGACGAACTCCGCCTCCGGTGCCGGCGAGGCGGGCGGCCGCACGTCCCCGGGCGCGGTCTGCTCCAGGTGCCAGGTGGTGACGGTGATCTGCGCGGCGGTCACGGGTACAGCCAGAGGGTGACGGTGGAGCCCTTCGCGGCCTGGGAGTCGGCGCCGGGGCTCTGGTTGTGGACGGTGGGCTTGCCGAGCGGGATCACGGTGATCGCCCGGACCTTGAAGCCGGCCCGCTCCAGAGTGCGGCGGGCCTGCTTCTCGGTCATGCCGCCCACGTCGGGCACCTGCACCTGCTCCTGGCCCTTGGACACGGTCAGGGTGACCGTCGCGCCCCGCTGCGCGCTGGAGCCGTTGGGGCTCTGCGCGGCGATCGTCCCGGCGTCCTGGTCCGAGTAGACCTGGTTCGGGTCGAGCCGGACGTTGAAGCCGGCGTCCTGCAGGTCGCTGGTCGCCTGGTCCACGGGCTCGCCGACGACGTCGGGGAGGTCCACCGGCTGGGAGCCGCTCGACACGATCAGGTTCACCGGCGAGTTGGGGCTGAGCCTCCGTCCGGCGGGCGGGTCGGTGCCGACGACCCGCCCGGCCGGGACGCTGTCGCTGGCCTGCTGCTGGGAGCTGCTGCCCACCGCCAGCCCGGCGGCCCGCAGCGCGGCGGTCGCCTCGGCGACGGTCTTCCCGCTCACATCCGGCACGGCCGGGCGGTTGGGCCCCCGCGACACGTCGATGCTGACGGTTGCGTCCTTGCGGACGCGCGCCCCCGGCTGCGGGTCGGAGCTGATGACGAGCCCGGCGGCCACCGTCTCGCTGAAGTCCTGACGGGTGTTCACCGACAGCCCCGCCTGCTGCAGTTGGGCCACCGCCCGCGCCGAGGGCAGGTTCAGCACGCTGGGCATCCGGGTGTAGAGGCCGCCGTTGAGCGCCCAGGTCAGCCCGGCGACCAGGGCGACGACGAGGACGAGCGCGCCGAGCGGCAGGGCCCAGCGCGGCCGCCGGGCCGGGGCGGCCGGGCCGCGGGGAGCGGGCGGGGCCGGCTCGGGCTGCTCCCGGCGGGGCATGACGAGGTCCGGGGGCAGCGCGGTCAGCCCCTCCAGCGGCGGCATCACGCTGGTCCGCTCGACGGCCGGCACCGCGGCGGGCACGCCGGTCCGTTGCGGGACGGCGTCCAGTTGAGCGGGCGTCAGCTCGCGCCGCGCCTGCTGGAGCACGGCCAGCAGGTCCACGGCGTCCTGCGGCCGGTGCCGGGGGTCGCGCGAGGTGGCGGCCTGCGTTATCGCGTCGAGCTGGTGCGGGACCCCGGGCACCAGGCGCGACGGCGGGGGCACGTCCTCGCTCAGGTGACGGTAGATCACCTGGGCCGGGGACTCGCCGGTGTAGGGCTTGGCCCCGGTCAGCATCTCGTAGAGCACGACACCGGCCGCGTACACGTCGGTGCGCGGGTCGGCGGCGCCGCGCTCGATCTGCTCCGGCGCGAGGTAGGACACCGTGCCCAGCACCTGCTGGGTCGTCGCCGCGGTGTGCGCGTCCACCGCGCGGACCAGGCCGAAGTCGGCGACCTTGACCCGGCCGTCCTCGGTGAGCAGCACGTTCTCGGGCTTGACGTCCCGGTGCACCAGCCCGGCCCGGTGCGCTGCGCCGAGGGCGGCGAGGACCGGCTCCAGGATGTCCAGGGTGGTGCGGACGCTCAGCGCGCCCCGTTCCCGGAGCAGGTCGCGCAGCGTCCAGCCCGGCACGTACTCCATCGCCAGGAAGACGGCGGGCGGCTCGGCGGTGCGGTCCTCGCCCTGGTCGAAGACGTTGACCACGTTGGGGTGCGAGAGCCGGGCGACCGCCTTGG
The DNA here is from genome assembly GCF_042658505.1 of Streptacidiphilus monticola. NCBI lineage: Bacteria > Bacillati > Actinomycetota > Actinomycetes > Kitasatosporales > Streptomycetaceae > Streptacidiphilus > Streptacidiphilus monticola. Next base: position 74,410 of record NZ_JBHSQJ010000012.1, read on the forward strand.
CCTCGCGGATGAAGCGTTCGACGAACTCCGGGTCCGCCGCGAACTGCGGGTGCATGACCTTCAGCGCGACGACCCGGTCCAGCCGCAGGTCCAGCCCCCGGTACACGGTCGCCATGCCGCCGGACGCGACGCGCTGCTCCACCCGGTAGCGCCCGTCGAGGGTCCGCCCGAGGAGAGAGTCGTGCAGGCTGGTGTCCATTCGACGGAGTGTATTGGGTCCCTGTGAGGGCGGGTCAGAACGCGGGCGCCTCGGGGTCGAACTGTGCCCTTCCCGACATCGGGGACGAGGCCTCCGCGTGGAACCGGCGCGGGATCCGGCCCGCCCGGTGGGCCAGCCGGCCCGCCTCGACCGCCTTGCGCATCGCCTCCGCCATCAGCGCCGGCTCCTGGGCCCGGGTGACCGCTGTGGCCAGCATCACGGCCGCGCAGCCCAGCTCCATCGCCAGCGCCGCGTCGGAGGCCGTGCCCGCGCCCGCGTCGAGGATCACCGGGACCCCGGCCTGCTCCACGATCAGCTGGAAGTTGTGCGGGTTGCGGATGCCGAGACCGGAACCGATCGGGGAGCCCAGCGGCATGACGGCCGCGCAGCCCACGTCCTCCAGCTTGCGGGCCAGCACCGGGTCGTCGTTGGTGTAGGGGAGGACGGTGAAGCCGTCGTCCACCAGCGTCTCCGCCGCGTCCAGCAGCTCGACCGGGTCCGGCAGCAGGGTCCGCTCGTCCGCGACGACCTCCAGCTTCACCCAGTCCGTGCCCAGCGCCTCGCGCGCCAGACGGGCCGTCAGCACCGCCTCGCCCGCGGTGAAGCAGCCGGCGGTGTTGGGCAGCACGTCGATGCCGTTGCGCTGGAGCACCTCCAGGACCGAGCCGCGGGCGGCCGGGTTGACCCGGCGCATGGCGACCGTGGTCAGCTCGGTGCCGGAGATGCGCAGCGCCTGCTCCAGCACCTCCAGGCTGGGCGCCCCGCCGGTGCCCATGATCAGGCGGGAGCCGAACTCGCGTCCGGCGATGACGAGTCGGTCGTCGGCCATGTGCTCAGCCTCCCTGGACGGCGGTGAGGATCTCGACCCGGTCGGCCTCGCGCAGCGGGGTCGCGTCCCAGCTGCCGCGCGGCACCACGGCCTCGTTGACGGCGGCGGCCACCCCGCCGTTGGCCCGCGTCAGCTCGGCGACGACGGCGGCCAGGGTGGTACCGGCGGGCAGCTCGCGCCGCTCGCCGTTGACGGTGACGGTCAGCTGGGGACTCATGCGGGGGACTCCGGGGAGGCGAAGCGGGTGGGGGTGAACGGCCGTGCCTCGGGCGGCAGTTGACCGGTGGTCAGGTACTCGGCCAGGGCGTCCGCGGTGACCGGGGTGAGCAGTACCCCGTTGCGGTGGTGCCCGGTGGCGGCCACCAGGCCGGGCAGCGCGGTGGGCCCGAGCAGCGGCGCGTTGTCCGGCGTCCCCGGGCGCAGCCCGGCGCTGGTCTCGGCGAGCGGCAGCTCGGTGATCCCGGGCACCAGCTCGTGGGCGTCGCGCAGGAGTTCGTAGACACCGCCCGCGGTGACGGTGGTGTCGAAGCCCTCCTCCTCGGTCGTCGCGCCGAGCACCAGCTCGCCGTCCGCACGCGGCACCAGGTAGATGTGCACGCCGCGGACCACGGCCCGGACGTTGCGGGAGAGGAAGGGCGGCCCGGGGAAGTCCCCGCGCACCGTGGTCATCCGCAGCCGCAGCACCTGTCCCTTGACCGGCCGCAGCGGCAGCCGGACCGCCGCGGGGACGCCCTCCAGGCCGCCGGACCAGCAGCCGGCGGCGACCGCGGTTTGATCCGCCGTCAGCTTCGTGCCGTCGACGGCGAGGGCACCGGTCGCCCGTCCGCCCTCCGTGGTGACCCGGGCGGCCCGGGACGGGTGCAGCGTGACCCCAGCCTTCACGCAGGCCGCGACCAGCGCCGCGCCGAGGCGGCGGCCGTCGACCTGGTGGTCGCCGCGGACCAGCGTCGCGCCGCGGACGCCGGGGGCCAGCATCGGCTCCAGACGGCGGGCCTCCCGGCCGCTCAGCCACTCCACGTCCAGGCCGAGCCGCTGCTGGAAGCCGTGTACCTCGTGCAGCTCCGCCCGGTCGTCGGCGTCCAGTGCCACGGCGAGCGTGCCGCAGGCGCGGTAGCCGGTGTCCAGGCCGGTGGCCTCGGTGAGCTCGGCCGCGAAGTCGGCGTAGCGGGCGTTGGACGCGATCCCGAGCGCGAGCAGCGGCTCCTCGCCGTACTGCAGCTCCGTGACCGGGGCCAGCATGCCGGCGGCCACCTGGTTGGCGCCCCGGCCCGGGTCCGGGTCGAGGACCGTCACGGACAGGCCGCGCTGCGCGGTCCGCCAGGCCGTGGCCAGCCCGATGACTCCGCCGCCGATCACGAGGACGTCGCTGTGCGGCATGGTTTCCGACACTCCCTTCGCCGGCATGACCCGGATCAGGTTCGTACGGTCGGAGGCGGATCGGCCTCCCTCTCAGCCCGGTCCTCCGGGCTCCCGCGTCTGCTGCTCACCCTCACTCTATCCGGCTCAGTAGGGTGCGTGTATGGACCAGGTTGTGGTGGTGGGCGCGGGCATCGCGGGCGTGCAGACCGCGGTCTCGCTGCGCGAGGCGGGGTACGACGGCCGGCTGACGATCATCGGGGCGGAGCCGCACGCGCCGTACGACCGCCCGCCGCTGTCGAAGGAGGTCCTCCTCGGCAAGGCCGAACACTCGCGCCTGGACGTGGACTTCGTTGCCCTCGGGGTGGATCTGGTGCTGGGCCGCCGGATCCGTGCCCTGGACGACGTCGCCGAGGCCGACGCCGTGGTCCTCGCCACCGGCGCGGAACCGCTGACGCTGCCCGGCCAGCCCGCGTCCGCCCGGCTGCTGCGCACCCACGACGACGCGCTCGCGCTGCGGGCGGTGCTGCGCCCCGGGGCGCGGGTGGTCATCGTCGGGGCGGGCTGGATCGGCGCGGAGGCGGCGTCGGCGGCGCGGGAGGCGGGCTGCGAGGTGGTGGTGCTGGAGGCCGCGTCCTCGCCTCCGGCGGGGGAGTTCACCCGGTGCTGGTTCGCCGAGGCCGGCGTCGACCTGCGCACCGGCGCCGCGGTCTCCGGCTTCCTGCCGGCGGGGGACGGCGTGGTGCTGACGGACGGCTCCGGCGTGCGGGCGGACGTGCTGCTCGTCGGTATCGGCGCCCGGCCTGCCACGGCCTGGCTGTCCGGTTCCGACGTCCCGCTGGACGACCGCGGCGCGGTCGCGGCCGACGACCGGCTGCGCGCGGCGCCCGGGGTGTGGGCCGTGGGCGACTGCGCGTCCTTCCCCTCCGCCCGCTACGGACGGAGACTGACGGTCCATCACTGGGACCACGCGCTCGCGAGCGCCAAGGTGGTCGCGGCCAACGTGCTGGGCGGCGACGAGGTGTACGACCCGGTGCCCTACTTCTGGTCCGAGCAGTTCGGCCGGATGGTCCAGTCGCTCGGAGTCGCCGCCCCGACGGACCGGCGGGTGGCGCGCGGCAACGCGGGCGACGCGGTCTGGCTGCGGGCGGACGGCACGCCGACGGCGGCGCTCTTCGTCGACCGGCCGCGGGACCTGGCGCAGGCCAAGCGCCTGCTCGCGCAGGGCACCCCGCTCGACCCGGAGCGGGTGGCCGACCCGGCCGTCCCGCTCAAGCAGGCGGTCGCGGCGGGCTGAGCCTCGGCCTCCGGGCGGGGCGGGGGAACGGGGGAACTGCTACTGCCGGGCGGGCGCGGGGAGGCGGCGGTTGCCGACGGCCTCGTCCTCGTCGCCGAGCGGACGCACGGCCAGGACGGCGACCGCGGCGAGAATGACGGTCGGCACGACGATCGTGAGGGCCGCGAGCACGGTGGGCGAGGTGACCCACTCGATCGCGCAGACGGCCGCGAGGACCACGGCGACGACGGCGTAGCGCATGTTGGCACTCCTGCGGGGCGGGGATCGGGCTCCGCCCAGTATGCGCCTGACCCGCCGTCAGGCGGCTACCGCCCCCGCGCGGGGCGGCGGGCTGCGCGCGGGCCCCGGCCTCGGCTCGGCAGAGCGCAGCGCGCCCGCGCAGGCCCGAGCGGGTCGGGCGGGGTGCGCGGAGCGCGGCCAGGATGGCAGTCTGGTCCCGTGAGTGAGATCGATCCCAAGACCGACGCCCTGATCCCCGAGTGGATGTACCTTCCGGACATCGCGGAGAAGTGGGGCGTGGAGGTGACCCGCGTCCGCAACATGGTCTCGGACGGGACCCTGATCGCCGTCCGCCGCGGTGAGAACCGCGCCCTGCAGGTGCCCGCCGCGTTCATCGGCGAGGACAAGCCCGTGCGCGGCGTCCCCGGCACGCTGACGGTCCTGCGGGACGCCGGCTTCAGCGACGAGGAGGCGCTGGAGTGGCTGTTCACCGAGGACCCGACCCTGCCCGGCACCCCCGCCCAGGCCCTGCGGGACAACCGCGGCACGGAGGTCAAGCGCCGGGCCCAGGCGATGGCCCTGTGAGCCCGACGCCGACGCCCCGTCAACAGGCCCTGGTGGACGCCCGGTTGTACCTATGCACGGACGCCCGCCGGGAGCAGGGGGACCTGCCCGAGTTCCTGGACGCGGTCCTGGCGGGCGGCGTCGACATCGTGCAACTGCGGGACAAGGGGCTGGAGGCGAAGCAGGAGCTCGCCGCGCTGGAGGTGTTCGCCGACGCGGCGCGCCGGCACGGGCGGCTGCTCGCCGTCAACGACCGGGCGGACGTGGCCCACGCGGCCCGGCCCGACGTGCTCCACCTCGGCCAGGACGACCTGCCCGTCGCGGCGGCGCGGGCGATCCTCGGGGCGGACGTCCTGATCGGGCGCTCCTGCCACGCGGAGGCCGAGGTGGACGCGGCGGCGGCGGAGCCGGGCGTGGACTACTTCTGCACCGGGCCGGTCTGGCCCACGCCCACGAAGCCGGGCCGCCCGGCGCCAGGGCTGGGGCTGGTGTCCTACGCGGCGAAGCTCGGCACGGACCGCCCCTGGTTCGCCATCGGCGGCATCGACGCCGGGAACCTCGACCAGGTCCTGGAGGCAGGCGCCCGCCGCATCGTCGTCGTCCGCGCCCTGACCGCCGCGTCCGACCCGTACCGCGCAGCCCAGCACCTCTCCACGGCGCTCCGCTCCCGCGACTGACCCCCGCCCCGCCCGGCCGAGCGGGCGCACCCGCGCGGAGCCTGAGCAAGCCCCGGGCCCCAGCCCGACGGAACCTGGGCCTCCGGCCCGGTTCCGTCGAAGCTGGGGCCTTCGTCGTCGCGAGCGAGGACGGGGCGAGGCAGGTCAGTCGCCCCGCGTGGTTGGCGGGGAGGGAGCCCCCGGGCCCGCCTGCCGCATGCGCCCTCGGCGGACGCCGCGGCTCAGGCTTCAGCCGTGGCGGCGGCAGGCGCCTCGTCGAGCGAGCGGACGACGCGGGCGGGGTTGCCGACGGCGACCACGTTCGGGGGCAGGTCCCGGGTGACGACGGCGCCTGCCCCGACCACGGTGTTCTCGCCGATGGTCACGCCGGGCAGCACGATGACGCCGCCGCCGAGCCAGACGTTGTCCCCGATGGTGATGGGTTTCGCCGCCTCCCACTTGTCCCGGCGCAGCCCCGGCTCCAGCGGGTGAAAGGGCGTCAGCAGCTGGACGTTGGGCCCGATCTGGACGTCTGTGCCGATCGTGATGGGCGCGACGTCGAGGGCCACCAGCCCGAAGTTGGCGAAGCTGCGGGCGCCGAAGCGGAGGTGGCGGCCGTAGTCCACATAGAGCGGCGGGCGGATGACGGCCTCCTCGCCGACCTCGCCCAGCAGCTGCTCCAACAGCGTGCGGCGCAGCGACTCCTGCCGCGCGGTGGTCGCGTTGAAGGCGCGCATCAGGTCGTCGGCGGCGGCGATGTCCTCGACGAGCTCGGGTTCGTCGCAGACGTAGAGGTCTCCGGCGAGCATGCGCTCGCGCATCGAGCGGGTGTCAGCGGTGGTCGGTTCGGCGCTCATGCGGACGACCGTACGCATCGATGCGTACAGACATCCACAACAAAAGGAATGGGCAAGGGCGCGCTACGCGTCGCCGAGCGCGGCGTGGGCCAGCCGGTGGAGGACGACGCGGGCCGGCTCGGTGACCGGTGCGGCGTCCAGGGCGGCGAGGGAGCCGTCGCGCAGGTCGGCGATGCGCGCACGGACCCGGGCCGGGGCCCCGCTGCGAGAGAGGGCGTCGCGGAGCAGGTCCACGGCCTCGGGCTCGGGGGAGCCGAGCAGGTCGTCGATCAGCCGGGCGTCGGCGGGGGTGGCGTGTGCCAGTGCCTCGGCGACGAGCAGGGTCCGCTTGCCCTCGCGCAGGTCGTCGCCGCTGGGCTTGCCGGTGCGGGCCGGGTCGCCGAAGACGCCGAGCAGGTCGTCGCGGAGCTGGAAGGCCTCGCCCAGCGGCAGCCCGAACTCGCCCAGGGCGGCCACCAGTTGGGGTGATCCCCCGGCCAGCAGGGCGCCGAGCTGGAGCGGGCGCTCCACCGTGTACTTGGCGGACTTGTAGCGGACCACCGTCCTCGCCCGTGCTGCCAGGTCCGCGCCGGGGGCCGGCGGCAGCATGTCCAGGTACTGGCCGGCCATCACCTCGGTGCGCAGCAGGTCGAAGACCGGCCGGGCGTCGGCGGTGGGCAGGCCGCAGCTGGAGAAGAGGGAGTCGGACCAGGTCAGCAGCAGGTCCCCGGCCAGGACGGCGGAGGCCGCGCCCTGGCTCGCGGGGTCGCCGCCGCGGCCCTCCGCCCGGTGACGGGACTGGAACTGACGGTGTATCGACGCCCGGCCCCGGCGGGTGTCGCTGCGGTCCATCAGGTCGTCGTGGACCAGCGCCGCCGCCTGCAGCAGCTCCAGCGCCGCCGCCGCGCGGACCGCGCCCGCGTCGTACGGCGCGCCGCCCGCCGCGCGCCAGCCCCAGTACAGGAAGGCCGCCCGGAACCGCTTGCCGCCGTCGAGCACGAAGCCGCGGACGATGTCGACGAGCGGGAGCAGTTCGGCCGAGACGGATCCGAGGACGGCGGCCTGCCGGTCGAGGAAGTCGGCCAGGGCCAGGTCCACCCGCTCGCGCAGCCCCTCGGCGTCCACCGGGTTGCCTGCGGCCGTCGCCGCGGCGGCGAGCGGGGGGCGGGCGAGCGAGGACGACACCGGGGAACTCCGTGGGATACAGGGGGAACCAGCGTAACGCGAGCCGGCTGTTCACCAGGGGACCGCACCCCGTCTCAGCTGCTGGACATGCGTTTCAAAAGCGTCGTATCCGGCGGCTAACCTGCCTCTATGGCACTCGGGACCCCCAGCACCAGGCATGACCGCGCGGTCTCCATCCGGGATCTGCTGGCGTCCGGGGAGCGCTCGTACTCCTTCGAGTTCATGCCGCCGCGGACCCCGGAGGCGGAGGCCGGACTCTGGAAGGCGATCCGCAGGCTGGAGGCCCTGGGCCCGACATTCGTCGCCGTCACCTACGGCGCGGGCGGCTCCACCCGAGGGCGCACCATCAACATCACCGGCCGGATCGCCGCCGAGACGACGCTCACGCCCGTCGCGCACCTCACCGCTGTCGACCACACCGTGGCCGAGCTGCGCAACATCCTCGGCCACTACGCGGACCAGGGCGTCCGCAACGTCCTCGCGCTGCGCGGCGACCCGCCGGGCGACCCGCTGGGGGAGTGGGTGCCGCACCCGCAGGGGGTCACCTACGCCGCGCAGCTGGTCGAACTCATCAAGGAGGCCGGGGACTTCTGCGTCGGCGTGGCCGCGTTCCCGGAGATGCACCCGCGCTCGCCCGACTGGGACTCCGACATCCGCCACTTCGTGGCCAAGTGCCGGGCGGGTGCCGACTACGCGATCACCCAGATGTTCTTCGACGTGGACCACTACCTGAGCTTCCGCGACCGGGTGGCGGCCGCGGGCTGCACGGTGCCGATCATTCCGGAGATCATGCCGGTGACGACGGTCCGCTCGCTGCACCGCATCCCGACCCTGACGACGGCTCAGTTCCCGGCCGACCTGGCCGAGCGGATGCTCGCGGCCGAGGACGACCCGGCGGCGGTGCGGGCCATGGGCATCGAGTTCGCCACCGCGATGTGCGAGCGGCTGATCGCGGAGGACGCGCCCGGCCTGCACTTCATGACGGCGAACTTCGCCACGGTGTGCTCGGAGATCTACACCAACCTCGGGCTGAACGAATCGCGGTGACAGGCGGGCGCGGTACCGTGTGCCCACTCTGTGAGAGGTGGGACTCCCGTGGGCCTGGTACATGCGGTGCTGTACTGCGCGTTCGCCGTGGTCGCGCTGTGGCTGCTGGGTGAGCTGCTGCTGCAGCGGCGCGCCCCGGTCCACTGGCGCGGGCTGGCCTTCGGCGGCTTCCTGGTGCTGGTCGCGGGTGTGGTCCGGGGCTCGCTGCCGCTGATCGGGGCCGGTGTCGTCGGCTTCGGCGCGGGGCAGTGGCTGACCACGCAGGCGGTGAAGCGCGGCACGGGCGAGCACTGGGCCCTGCGGGCGGCGGAGCGGCTGCCGCTGGCCGGCAGGCTCTTCGGCGCGGAGGCGGCCCCGCCGCCGGAGCCGGAACCCGAGCCCGTGGTCGGCGAGGTGAGCCAGGTCGAGGAGTACGTGCCCGAGCCGGCGCCGGACTCTCTCGAGCAGACCCAGACCTGGGCGCCGGCGCAGGAGGAGATCGCGGACGCCTACTCGGCCTACGCGGAACCCGGCGGCCAGGCGCAGGCCTACGACGAGACCGCGTACGCCGCCGCGTACGGGTACGACCAGCAGCCGTATGTCGCCGACTACGGCTACACACCGGGGTACGCCTACGAGCAGCAGGGCGTGTACGCGGCGGCGCCGGCGGAGGCCGGGGCGGAGCAGCAGCCGCAGGTCGCGTACTACTGGGACGGTCAGCAGTACGTCGCCTACTACCCGGAGTACCAGCCCCAGGCGCAGACGCAGAGCTCAGGCTGGGCCGATCAGTCCGGCGGTTACTGAGGCGGACATCCCCACCCGCGCCAAGCCCCCGCCGGGGTGGGCGTGTTGACCCACCCGGTAGAGCCCGGGGAGGGAGGTGGTGTTCCGCCGCGCCAGGTGGGCGCCACCGCCGCCGGCGAGCGCGGGGCCGGGGACGGCGCCCCAGGCCGCGTGGTGCTCCCTGGCCAGGTCGGCCGGAGTGCGGATCTCGTACCAGAGCACGCGCTCGCGCAGTCCGGGCGCGGCCCGCTCGGCCAGGGTGATCAGGTGCTCCGCGAAGGCGGCGGCGCGCTGGCCGTCCGCCTGCCAGTCGAGCTGTCCGGCGTCCGGGCCGTGGCCGGGGACGCCCGCGCACAGCGAGACGGTCTCGTGGCGGGCGGGGTGAAGTGACGCGTCGTCAGGACGCAGCACCTCCAGGGTCGGAGCGGTCGGCAGGTAGCCGCCGGCCAGCGCGTCCAGCTCCTCCCGCCGGTCCGTGGTGTGGACGACCGTCCGGTGGGGGGTGCCCTCGGGACGTGCGCCCCGGAGGGCGAGCAGCACCACGAAGCGGCTCCGCGTGCTGGGCTCGGGGCTCGTTCCGTCGTCCTCCGGTACGCCCAACCGCGTCAGCATCGCGGGGTCCACGTCGGCGACGACCACGTCGGCGTCGAGTGTCGTGCCGTCCGCCAGCAGCACACCGGTGACCCGCTCCTCGCCGAGCACCCGCGCCACAGGGGAGTCGAAGCGCAGCTCCACGCCCCGGGCCCGGCACCGGCGCAGGACCGCGTCCGCGAGTGCGCGCATGCCGCCGGTGACGTACCAGACGCCGAAGCTCTGCTCCATGTAGGGCAGGACGGTGAGCGAGGCCGGGGCCGTCTCCGGATTCAGTCCGAAGCGCAGGGCGTACTCGTCCAGCAGTGCGGCGAGCCCGTCGTGGCGCAGCTCCTTGCGGGCCACGTCCGCCAGTGTCCGGGGCGGACGGGCGAACAGGCCCCGCTTCGCGGGGGCGTACGGGTCGCGGTGCAGCGGCGCGGTGTCCTCGGGCAGCGGCTCCTCGAGCAGCGGGCGGCGGGTCGCCTCCCACACGCCCCGGCCGCGTTCGAGCAGCTCACCCCAGCGCTCGCCGGCGCCCGTGCCCAGTTTCGCGTCCAGCTCCGCCAGGACCTTCGCGCGGGAGGCGTTGGCCAGGGCGAACCTGGTGCCGTCCGGCAGCACGTGCTCGCTGCCGGGGTCGACCGGGCGCAGCTCGACCTCGTCCTCCAGCCGGGTGCGGCCGGTCTTCAGCATCAGGTCCCGGTAGACCGCGGGCAGCGTGAGCAGGGTCGGGCCGGTGTCGAAGCGGAAGCCGTCGCGCTCGTACTGCCCGACCATGCCGCCGTGCGCGGGTCCGGCCTCGCAGAGGGTGACCGCGTGGCCGAGCGTGGCCAGCCGCGCTGCCGCGGCGAGTCCGCCCATACCTGCACCGATGACGACGATCCGAGCCATGGTGCTTGATCCTATGCGCGCGCGGAACCGCCCTCGGCACCGGTCCGCAGGCCGTCCATCACGATGCCGACCAGGACCGTCGGGTCGGCGGACTTGCCCATGGCCCGGGCGCTCTCGCAGGCCTGGGTGATGCCGCTGGTCAGTTGCATCACCTCGGTCGGGCCGACATCGGTGCGGATGCCGCCGCACTCCTGGGCGCGCTCGACGAAGCGGATCAGCGTCTCGTGCAGGACGCTCCCGGTGGAGTGCTTGCGGTCCCGGGCGAGCAGCAGCCGGCCGGCGAGCCCGCGGAAGGCGCCGACGTGGTCCACCATCCGCACCAGCCACGTCTCCAGGGCGGCCACCGGGTCCTCCGCCTCGAGCAGCGGCTCCGCGTCGGCCAGGACGGAGTCCATCCAGCGGCGGCAGACGGCGTCCAACAGGTCCGCGCGGGTGGGGAAGTGACGGTAGAGCGTGCCCGCGCCGACACCGGCGCGCCGGGCGATCTCGTCGAGCGAGGCGTCCGCGCCGCCCTCCAGGAAGACCTCATGGGCGGTCTCCACCAGGCGCTCGTAGTTGCGGCGGGCATCGGCACGCATGGGCCGTTCGGTCGGCTGCGCGGCCTTGCTCGTCATCTCCGGCCCTTCCCTCCTTGATAAACGGAGACTGTCTCCGTATCGTCTTTCCCAGGGAAAGCGGAGAGTTCCTCCGCTTCAGTCTCCCAGATTCCTTCTGCCCTGCGCCATGACCTCTCGGGGGAGAGCCATGCCCACGTCGGAGAACATCATCCACGCCCCGGCCGCAGCAGCGGCCGCGCGGGCGGCGGAGCAGCCGCCCCGGCGGCACCCGCTGGCCCTGCTCACCATCCTCACCTGCCAGTTGATGGTCATCCTGGACGCCACCGTGGTGTCCATCGCACTGCCCGGCATCCAGCGCAGCCTCGGCTTCGACGCCGCCGGACTGTCCTGGGTGCAGAACATCTACCTGCTCGCCTTCGGCGGCCTGCTGCTGCTCGGAGGCCGCGCCGGCGACAGCTTCGGACGCCGCCGCCTGCTGGTCCTCGGCGTCGGCCTGTTCACCCTCGCCTCGCTGGCCGGCGGACTGGCGACCAGCCCGGGCATGCTGCTCGGGGCGCGGATCGCCCAGGGCGTCGGCGCGGCGCTGGCCGCCCCGAACACGCTCGCCCTGATCGTCAGCACCTTCCGCGACCCGGCCGAACGGGCGCGCGCCATCGGCCTGTTCTCCGCGATGTCCGCGGGCGGGGGGACCGTGGGGCTGATCCTCGGCGGGCTGCTCACGTCCCTGATCTCCTGGCGCTGGGTCATGTTCATCAACGTGCCCTTCGGACTGGCCGTCAGTCTCCTCGCGCCGCGCGTCGTCCAGGAGCCGGAGCGGCACCCGGGGCGGCTGGACGTCCCCGGTGCGGCGCTGGCCACGACCGGGACGGCGGCCCTGGTGTACGGCTTCATCCGGGCCGCCCGCGACTGGGCCGACCCGCTCGCGCTGGGCAGCTTCGCCGCCGCCGCGCTGCTGCTCTCCGGGTTCGTCCTGGTGGAGCTGCGGACCGAGCGCCCGCTCCTTCCGCTCGGGCTGCTCGCGACCCGGGTGCGGGCCGGCGGCTACGCGGCGATGGCGCTGGTCGCGGCGGCGATGTTCGGGATGTTCTTCTTCGTCACCCAGTACCTGCAGGTGGTGCTCGGCTACTCGGCCATGCGGGCCGGCCTTGCCTTCCTGCCGCTGACCGTGCCGCTGTTCGCGGCCGCGCGGACCGTGCCGCGGCTGGTGCCGCGCTGGGGGCCCGGGCTGTTCCTGCTCACCGGGCCGCTGCTGATCGGGGCCGGGATGCTGCTGCTCACCCGGCTCGGGCCGGACAGCCGCTTCGCGACCGGGGTCCTGCCCGCGCTGCTGCTGTTCGGGTTCGGGGCCGGGTCCACCATGGCCCCGCTGTCGCTGACGATCCTGCACGGGGTGCGGCCCGAGGAGTCCGGGGCAGCCTCCGGGACGCTGCAGACCATGCAGCAGGTCGGCGGCGCGCTCGGCACCGCCGTGCTGCTGACGGCGTTCAGCGCGGCCGAGCACCCCGGCCCGGCCGGGTTCGCGCACGGCGTGGCGGTCGCGATGGGCTGGGGCGCACTGGCCGTCGGCCTCGCCTGGGCGGTCCTGGCACTGGTGGTCCGCCCGCGCGGGCGGTTGGAGTGACGCCGGACCTGACGTGCCGCGCTGACGTGGCGTCAGGTGGCCGCCGGCGCGGCCGTCCTGGCGGCGCGGCGCTCCTTGCGGCGGCGCCAGAAGCGGCGGATCCGGGAGAAGGTGAAGCACACCAGCAGCAGGCCGAGGGCCAGCAGCACACCCGCGGTGATCGCGGCGGGCACCGGGTGGAACAGCGCCCAGCTGACCAGGGCGGCCACGGTGAGGTCCTCGCCGAGGCTGACGACGATGTTGGAGAAGGGCTCGGGCGAGGTGTTGATGCCCATGCGCAGGCCGGCCTTGGTCAGATGACTGGCCAGCGCGGTCGAACCGCCCAACGCCCCTGCGGCCAGGGCGCCCAGGGACTGGTGGCCGTGCCCCGCGATCAGCGCGGCCACGACGCCGCCCGCGATCGGGCGGACGACGGTGTGTGCGACGTCCCAGAGCGAGTCCACGTAGGGGATCTTGTCCGCCACAGCCTCGATCAGGAACAGCACGGCCGCAGCGACCAGGACGTCCGTCCGCTCGAGCGCCGGGGGCACCTGCGTCAGCCCGTCGAAGCGTCCGAGCAGGCCCAGGACCAGGACCACCGCGTAGGCGTTGATGCCGCTGGCCCAGCCGCTGGTGAAGACAAGAGGAAGAACATCCACGCGGGCAGGGTAGGGGACGCCGGATCGGTGAGTACAGGTACTCAGAAGGATCACGGCCGCGAGTTGAGTATCCGCGCGGATGGTTCCCGACCTGCGCGAAGGGCAGTCTTGTGGCACCGGGACGGACCGGGGGCCGCAAGGCTCCGGGCCGCCGGCCCGGC
>NZ_JBHSQJ010000013.1:0-88052 GCF_042658505.1 Streptacidiphilus monticola
CCGCCTCCGGAGACGGGGCGACGGTGGCGGCGGCGTCCGGCCGGAGGGCTGCGGAGGAGGCGGTGGTCCCGGTGGGGGCCGGTGGCGCCGTCGGGGCGAGGGTGGCAGCGCCGGCTGTCCCGCCGGCCGGGGGCAGGGGCTGATGCGAGGTCAAGGACACGACGCCTTCCGCCGACTGAAGAGCCGTCAGCCACAGCTCCGGGAAGGACGACGGGGGCCGACGGCCAGGGAGCAGGGGCGGGGCGGTCTCCAGGGCGGCGCGGGCCTCCGCGTCGGTCAGGGCGGGGAGGACGGACTGGAGGAGCCCCATGGCCGTCGTGTCGGGCTGGGCGGCCAGGGCGATCGGCGGACAGGCGGCGGCCAGTGCCGCGGCCTCGCGGCGGTCCGCCGCCGTGGGCGCGGGGGACCAGCGCGCCTCCGGCCCCCCACGGCCGGAACGCAGCGCGGGCAGCACCCGGCCGCGGCCGACCAGTCGCCATGCCAGGTCGTGCACGCGGGTGAGCCAGCGCAGCGACGCGCCGAGCGGCACGTCCTGCAAGCCCTCACCCGGGAGGTCCGCCGTCACCGCCGCGTGGCGGGGATCGTAGAACTCGCCGAGCAGTTGGGCGGCTTGGGCGGGGGTCAACAGCAGGCCCGGCACCGCCCACGGGGCCGGCACCGCCGCGTCCGACGCGCCGTCGAGCGGACTCAGCTCGGGTGAGGGGAGCGGGCGGCTGCCGACGGTGGGCAGCCGCAGCCCGGTGTCGTCCTCGTCGGTGTGCCCGGCCAGCCAGCCCAGGCCGGGGCCGATCCGGCCCAGCAGATCGCGCAGCACCTGCGGGGGCGCGGCCAGCGGGTGCACGCCAGGGGCGGCCACGCCGCCCTCGGGCGGCGCGGACTGCTCGGCCCAGAGGGCCAGGCGACCGTCGGGCCGCCAGATCGCGTGCAGAACGAACACCGGGCTCCCGCCTTCCCCTCGCGCGCTGCTTCCGTGGAAGCCACAGTAGGCGCGGGGTGTGACAGGAGCCCGGTGTGCGGTCTCGCCTGTGGACGACTCAGCTCTGGTTGTAGAACCCGGACTCGTCGGACGCGTTGTCGACCACCAGGACCTCGACCTCGGGCGGCGCCAGCAGGAACACGCGGCGGGCGATCCGCTCGATCGCGCCGCGGGTACCGAAGGTGAGGCCGGAGGCGAAGTCGATGAGCCGCTTGGCGTCCGGGTCCGCCATCTCGGTCAAATCCATGATGACCGGGGTGCCGACCCGCACGTGCTCGCCGATCTCCCGCGCCGACTCGAAGCCGGTCGGGCGGACCCGCACGATCTGCGGAGCCCGGGGGGCGGGGGCGAGCTCCGGCGAGTCCCAGGGCTCCTCGAAGTCCGGCACCGCCACCGGGTAAGTCCCGGAAGGCGCCAGCCACCCGCGGTAGTCGTCACGCAGTGCCGCTCCCATGCCCTGCCTCCCCATCCGTCCTGCTGCCCCGTGTGGCGCACCGCGTTCTCACGCAGTGCGCTTGTTGCCGTACTTTCCCACCGTGCTGTCCGAGTATCGCATTGATCACCGACAAGGCACCCGTCCGGACGCGCGGACGCGCCGTTCGTGTCAACCGATCTGACGATTCGTTCGGACGTGATTGCGAATCAGTTGGTTCCATTCGCACAGCTGTGCGAATTTTCTTTCACTGGATCTGCTGACCTGCGCTGAGCATGAGTTTTCCTTCCCCCATGTCGGGGATGCTGGAGTATCGGACTTGCCGCCACGGATCACTCCTGCCACCCCGTGCCCCTCATGATTCCGCGTCAGTTCGTTTCAGGCCATGGGATTAACCATTGCTGTACAGGATTGGCATATTCAAAATCGGCCAGATGTTCGATCACTTGCGGCCACAAGCCGACTTCCGGGGACGGACGGTGACGGCGCGTCAGGCCTTGCGGTCGGGGGAGAGGATGCCGGCGCCCAGGACGAGGCCGAGCATCAGCGCGGTGACGACGGCGAAGGACACCGGCAGGGAGGTGCCCTGGGCGATGGCGCCCACGGTCGCCGGAGCCACCAGTCCCGAGGTGTAGGTGACGGTCGCGACGCCGGCGATGGCGCGACTGGGGTTGTCGCCCGCGTGGCCCGCCGCGGCGAAGCAGAGCGGCACCACGACGGCGATGCCGATGCCCACCAGGGCGAAGCCGCCGATGGCCGGGCCGGGCGTGCGGGCCAGGACCACGAGCAGGCCGCCGAGCAGTCCGGTGACGCCGCCCAGCCGCACCGTCAGAACGGCGCCGAGGCGGCGCACCAGCATGTCGCCCGCGAGCCGGGCGGCCGCCATCGTGCACGCGAAGGCGGTGTAACTGGCAGCCGCCACACCAGCGTTCGCGCCCGCGACGGTGTGCAGGTAGACACCGCTCCAGTCGCCGCTCGCGCCCTCCGCGAAGACGGCGCAGAAGCCCACCAGTCCGATCGCGACGGCGGACCGCGGCGGCAGGGTGAACCGCGGCGGCGCCTCCTCCTCGGCCTCCGGCCGCAGGTCGAGCAGGCCCTGACAGGCCGTCAGGGCGAGCAGCAGCAGGACGCCGGCCATCACCCCCAGGTGGACGGGCGCGCCGATGCCGACCGCGGCGGCGATCGCGCCGACGCCCGAGCCGAGCAGGCCGCCGAGGCTCCACATGCCGTGCAGGCCGGACATGATCGACCGCCCGTAGCGGGCCTCGACTTCGACCCCCTGCGCGTTCATGGCCACGTCGGCCACGCCCGCGCAGCCGCCGAAGACGAAGAGGAAGAGGACGAGCAGGGGGAGGTTGGGGGCGAGCGCGGGGAGCGCGAGCACGGCGCACCACAGCCCCATCAGCAGACGCAGGGCGTTGCGGTGCCCGAGCGAGTGGACGAGTCGCCCGGCGAGGGGCATGGCGACGAAGGAGCCGATCGCCGGTGCCATCAGGGCGAGCCCCAACTGCCCCGCGCCGAGGTGGAGATGGTCCTTGATCCACGGGATCCGGGTGGCGAAGTCGCCCTGGACCGCGCCGTGGACGGCGAAGATCGCGGAGACGGAGCGGCGGGCACGCCGCAGGACGGGGGCGGGCGCGGACACCTGGGCACTGGCTGCGGGCAGGGTGGACATGGGCTGCGGCACTCCGGTTGATCGACTGCGCCCCACGCTAGCGAAAGCGCTCTCCCGGGAGGAAGGCGGCCGGGACCGCGGGCCGACGCAAGCCCCGCTGACGGTGGGCGGGGCGGCGGGCATCGCGCCATGCACCAGCCCCGTGCGGGCGCGTGGGGACGCGCCCCCGGTGCCGGCCCTGCCGGGCCCAGCCGGGGCGCTCCCCGCTTCCGCCGAGGCCGGGGCCGGGGCGGAAAGGCAGACGGCGGCGGAGGCCGCTTGTCGGGTCGCACGTGCGAGGGATTTCCCTTCCGATCCCTCGCCTGTGCCATGCTACGAGTGACCACGTCCCAGCAGTTGCGACAGGATGACGCCTCGTGAACAGCGTGAATCGCTACCGGATCGGTGAGGCCGCGGGGCTGTTGGGTGTCAGTGCGGACACCCTGCGCCGTTGGGTCGACAGTGGGCGGCTCGCCGCCGAGCGGGACGAGCACGGTCACCGGATCATCCCAGGGCGGGAGTTGGCGGCGTTCGCACGTGAGCTCGCGAAGCCGGAGGCACGGGCGGCCGAGGGGCTGCCCTCGTCCGCGCGGAACCGGCTGGCCGGGATCGTGACCGAG
Organism: Streptacidiphilus monticola; assembly: GCF_042658505.1. Classification (NCBI taxonomy): domain Bacteria; kingdom Bacillati; phylum Actinomycetota; class Actinomycetes; order Kitasatosporales; family Streptomycetaceae; genus Streptacidiphilus; species Streptacidiphilus monticola. Next base: position 3,684 of record NZ_JBHSQJ010000013.1, read on the forward strand.
GTGATCCTCGGTGACGTCGCCGCGCAGGTGGAGATCCAGGCCGGTCCGTTCCGGGTGGTCTCTCTAGTCAGCAGGGAGTCCGCGGAGGAGCTCGGGTTGGAGCCCGGGGTGCCCGCGGTCGCTGTCATCAAGTCCACCAATGTCGTCGTCGAGCGTGGGGGTAACTGATATGAAACTGCGGGTCGTTGGGATCGCCCTGGCGGGTGCCGGCCTGCTGGCCGGGGTGGCCGGCTGTGCCTCGTCATCGGGAGGGTCGGCCACTGCCGCGTCGAGCGGCAGCCCGTCCTCTGCCGCATCCGCCGCGCTGACGGGCAAGGTCACCGTCTTCGCGGCCGCGTCCCTGAAGAAGACCTTCACCGAGCTGGGCAAGGAGTTCCAGGCCGCCCACCCGGGCGTGACCGTCACCTTCAGCTTCGGGGGCAGCGACACCCTCGCCCAGAGCATCGTCGGCGGCGCCCCCGCCGACGTGTTCGCCAGCGCCAGCCTGGCCACGATGAAGACCGTCACGGACGCGGGCGACGCCGCCGGCGCGCCGGTGGACTTCGCCCGGAACCAGCTGGAGATCGCGGTCGCCGCCGGTAATCCGAAGAAGATCACCGATCTGAACGGGCTCACCGCCAAGGGCGTCAAGGTGGCGTTGTGCGCGAAGACGGTCCCCTGCGGCGCCGCCGCGGTCAAGGCGCTCAACGCCGCGAAGGTCTCGCTCACCCCGGTCACCTACGAACAGGACGTGACCGCCGCGCTGACCAAGGTCGAGCTCGGCGAGGTGGACGCGTCGCTCGTCTACCACACCGACGTGCAGGGCGCGGGCGGTAAGGTCACCGGCGTGGACTTCCCCGCCGCCGCGCAGGCGATCACCACCTACCCGGTGGTCGCGCTGAAGAACGCGCCCAACTCGGCCGCCGCGCAGGCGTTCGCCGCCTTCGTGGCCTCGGGCCAGGCGCAGCAGGTGCTGACGGCCGCGGGCTTCCAGAAGCCGTGAACCGCCGCCCGCCGCTCGGACTGCTGCTCCCGGGACTGGTCGGGCTGGCCTTCCTGGTGCTGCCGCTGGTGGGTCTGCTGGTACGGACCCCCTGGCGGCGGCTCCCGCAGGAGCTGAGCGGCGGCGTGGTGTGGCCCGCGCTGCGGCTGTCGCTGGAGACGGCGACGCTGGCCACGGCGGTGGCCCTGGTGCTTGGCGTGCCGCTGGCGTGGCTGCTGGCCCGGACCGAGTTCCCCGGGCGGCGGCTGGTGCGCACCCTCGTCACCGTGCCGCTGGTGATGCCGCCCGTCGTCGGCGGTGTCGCGCTGCTGCTGGTGTTCGGACGCAACGGCGTCGTGGGGCGATGGCTCGACTCGGCGTTCGGAGTGACGCTTCCCTTCACGACGGCGGGCGTGGTCGTGGCCGAGGCGTTCGTGGCGATGCCCTTCCTGGTGCTGAGCGTGGAAGGCGCGCTGCGGGCCGCCGATCCCCGCTTCGAGGAGGCGGCCGCGACCCTGGGCGCCTCACGGATGCTGACATTCCGTCGGGTCACGCTGCCCCTGGTCGCCCCGGGCCTGGCCGCGGGCGGCGTGCTCGCCTGGGCGCGGGCGCTCGGGGAGTTCGGCGCGACGATCACTTTCGCGGGCAACTTCCCGGGCACGACGCAGACCATGCCGCTAGCCGTCTACCTGGCCCTGCAGGACGACCCGGCGGCGGCGATCTGTCTCAGCGTCGTGCTGCTGACGGTCTCGATCGCCGTCCTCGCCTCCTTGCGAGGGCGGTGGTCCACGGCGTGAGCGCGGAGCAGATGCCCCACGCCCCGGGCCCGCGGCCAAAGCCGATGCGGGAGGAGGAGGGGGCGCCGGCGGGTGACGGCGGGCTGGACGCCGACCTGTGGGTGGAGCGGGAAAGCTTCACCCTTCACCTGAGCTTGAGGGCTGCCCCCGGCGAGGTCGTCGCGCTGCTGGGGCCGAACGGCGCGGGCAAGAGCACCGCGCTGCGCGCGCTCGCGGGGCTGGCTCCGCTGACGCGGGGTCAGCTCACCCTGGACGGGCGGGTACTGGAGGAGCCGGGGCTGCGCACCCGGACGGCGCCCGAGGAGCGGCCGGTCGGCGTCGTGTTCCAGGACTACCTGCTCTTCCCGCACCTCTCCGCCCGGGAGAACGTCGCCTTCGGCCTGCGCGCCCGCGGTCTGCCCAAGGCGCGGGCCCGCGCGGAGGCGGACGTCTGGCTGCGGCGCGTGGGCCTCGAGGAGTTCGGCGGGCGCCGCCCCGGGGCGCTGTCCGGCGGACAGGCGCAGCGGGTCGCCCTGGCGCGGGCGCTCGCGCCGCGCCCGCGCCTGCTGCTGCTCGACGAGCCCCTGGCCGCCCTCGACGCCCGCACACGTCTGGAGATGCGCAGCACGCTGCGCCGCCATCTCGCCGACTTCGAGGCCGTCGCGATCCTGGTCACCCACGATCCGCTGGACGCCATGGTGCTGGCCGACCGCATCGTCGTGCTGGAGGCGGGGCAGATGGTCCAGGAGGGCACGCCCGCCGAGATCTCCCGGCACCCGCGCAGCGACTACGTGGCCCGGCTGGTCGGCCTCAACTTGTTTCGGGGGCGGGCCGCAGGACACACCGTCAGCACCGCGGCCGGCGTGGAGATCCAGGCCGCGGACGCCCTCGACGGCGAGGTCCTGGTGGCCTTCCCGCCGGCCGCCGTCACCGTCCACCGGCACCGGCCTGAGGGGAGCGCGCGCAACCTGTGGCGGGCGACCGTCGTCGGCATGGAGCTGCACGGCGACCAGGTCCGGTTGGACCTGGACGGTCCGCTGCCGTTGTTGGCCGACCTGACCCCGGCTGCCGTGGGCGAGCTGGGCCTGGTGGAGGGCAGCACCGTGTGGGCGGCCGTCAAGGCGGCCCAGACGCACGCCTATCCGGCCTGACCGCTCCGGCCCGGGACGGCCCGAGCGCCCCGCCGGTCGGCCTGACCGTGCCGGCCCACGACGCCCTGACGCTCCGGCCAGGGCGGCCCGAGCGCCCCGCCGGTCGGCCTGACCGTGCCGGCCCAGGACGCCCTGAGCGCCCCGCGCCGAACGGCCTGAGCGCCCGGCGCCGGACGGTCCGTGTGCCCCGGTCGCCCGCCAGTCGGTCGGGTGTCCCGGCGTGCCCCGGGCGCACCGGGCGGCGAGCATGGTCGCGTGGCGGTGGAGCTGACGGGTGTGCCGGAGACGATGCTGTGGACGCTGTGGTTCCGCGCGGCGGAGGCGCGGCGTCCCGACACCGTCCTGGCCGACCCGGAGGCGGTGCGCGCGGTGGAGCGCACCGACTTCCCGTTCCGGGAGCGCTTCGGGCCGCCGCACGAGTTGATGGCCCAGCAGATGGCACTGCGCGCAGCCGCGTTCGACGCCGTGACCCGGGAGTTCCTCGACGCCTACCCCGAGGGGACCGTCGTCGCCCTCGGCGAGGGGCTGGAGACCTCGTACTGGCGCGTGGACAACGGGCGCCTGCACTGGCTCACGGTGGACCTGCCGGAGTCGCTGGCGCTGCGCACCCGGGTGCTGCCCGCCGCGCCTCGGCAGCGCACGCTGGCCTGCGACGCCCGCGACCCGCGCTGGCTCGACGGGCTGGATCCGGACGCCGGGGTGCTGGTCACGGCGGAGGGGCTGTTCATGTACCTGCGGCCGGCGGAGGTCCGTGACCTGATCCGGGCCTGCGCCGAGCGCCTGCCGGGCGGCGGACTGGTCTTCGACGCGGTGCCGCGCTGGTTCGCCGCCCGCTCGCGGCGGCAGCAGCTTCGGATGCCCACCGGCTGGACCGCCCCGCCGATGCCCTGGGGCATGGACGCGGACCAGCGGCCCGCGCTGCGCCGGGTGCATCCCGCGGTGGCCGAGGTGCGCGAGGTGCCACTGCCGCCGGGGCGGGGGCTGTTCTGGGGACGGCTGGCGCCCTGGGCGGCGGGGACGCCGCAGCTGGGGCGGCTGTGGCCCACGGTGACCCTGCTGCGCTTCGGCAGCAGGCGGCGGACGACAGGCCGGGCAGGCGAAGAGGCGGACGAGACATGAGGGAGCGTCAGTGATGAGGAGCCGCATGGTCCTTGGCGCGGCGGCGGTGCTGGCCCTGGTCAGTGCCTGCGGCAGCGGGCACCCCGGCAGCAGCGCCGCCGGGACCCCGTCCTCGGCGGTGACCGCCGGCCCGTCCGGCAGCGCCGTGGTCACCTCCCTGCCCACCCCCTCGCCGTGGCTGCAGGCCCGGTTGCAGAAGGCCGTCTCCGACCACGGCGGCGACTCCCGCACCGCGCGGAGCACCACCGTGACCGCGCGGGTGGGGGCGCTCTTCTCGCACGAGGGCGGCACCGACCACTTCTGCACCGGCAGCGTCGTGCAGAGCAGCGGTGGGAGCCTGGTGGTGACCGCAGCCCACTGCGTGCACGGCGGCAAGGGCGGCGGCTACAACACGGACGTCGTCTTCGTGCCGGACTACCGCAACGGCAGCAGGCCGGAGGGGGAGTGGCCGGTGTCCCGGATCGTCGTCGACCAGCGCTGGGCCGACTCCAGCGACCCGGACCTGGACGTGGCGTTCCTGGTGCTGGGCACGGTGGACGGGAAGAAGGTCAGCCAGGTGCTGGGGGCCAACAAGCTCGGCATCGGTCTCGGCTTCACGCACACCGTCGTGCTCACCGGCTACCCCAGCACCGCCGACGCCCCGCTCGGCTGCATCAACACCACCAGCCGGCAGAGCACCTACCAGCTCAGGATCGCCTGCAAGGCATTCTCCGGCGGCACCAGCGGCAGCCCGTGGCTGACCGGCTTCGACAGGGCGACCCACACCGGCACGGTGATCGGCGTCATCGGGGGTTACCAGGAGGGCGGCGACACCGCCGACGTCTCGTACAGCCCCTACTTCGACAGCGACGTGCTCACCCTCTACAACAAGGCGGTCTCCCTGGGCGGCTGAGCCGCCGTCAGCTGTCTGCTGACGGCGACCGCCGCCGCGCGTCCGGCGCGGTTGGCGCCGATGGTGCTTGCGGAGGGGCCGTAGCCGAGCAGGTGCACACGGGGGTCGCGGGCGGCGCGGGTGCCCTCCAGGCGGATGCCGCCGCCGGGCTCGCGCAGGCCGAGCGGGGCCAGGTGGGCCAGCGCGGCGCGGAATCCGGTCGCCCAGACCACCGCGTCGAAGGGCTCCTCGTGCCCGTCCGGCCACACCGCTCCGCGCTCGGTGAACCGCTGCGGCAGGGGGACCCGGTCCAGTGCGCCCAACTCCCGGGCGCGCAGCAGCAGTCGGGTGGGCGGCAGTCCGGTGACCGAGACCACGCTGGCGGGCGGCAGACCGGCGCGCACCCGCTGCTCCACCAGGGAGACGGCGGCGCGGCCGAGTTCGGGGGTGAACCGGTCGTCGCGGAACCGGGGTTCGCGGCGGGTGGCCCAGCGGGTCTTCGCGACCTCGGCCGCCTCGGCCAGGATCTGCACGGCGGAGGCCCCGCCGCCGACGACGAGCAGCCGCTGCCCGGCGAACTCCGCCGCGCCCTGCCACTGCGAGGAGTGCAGTTGACGGCCGCGGAAGAGGTCCGCCCCGGGGTGGCGAGGGACGAAGGGACGGGTCCAGGTGCCGGTGGCGTTGATCAGGGCGCGGGCGGACCAGTCGCCCCGGTCGGTCTCGACGAGGAGCCGTTCGCCGAGGTCGTGCACCGCGCGGACGCGGACCGGGCGCAGCACGGGCAGCCCGAAGCGCCGCTCGTAGTCGGCGAAGTAGCCGGGCAGCGCGTCGCGGGCCGGGACGGTTCCCGGAAAGTCCGGAACCGGTGCATCGGGCAGGGGGTGGAAGCCGTGCACGTCGGCCATGGTCAGCGACGGGGAGCGGTGCTGCCAGGCGCCGCCGGGAGCGGGATCGGCGTCGAGGACGACGAAGTCCGCGCCGGGCACCAGTCCGCGTCGGCGCAGGTGGTAGGCGGCGGACAGGCCCGCCTGCCCGGCTCCGGCCACCACCGCGTCCACGATCGTTGCGCTTTCCACAGTCACGCTCCCTCAACGCGGAACGGTTCGTTCACCTTCCCGGAGCCGGTTTGTGTGGCAACGATGTGCGGAACATATGGGCGAAGCTTGAATGAATCCGTGTACATGCCAGACCGCTTTGAGCCATGATGGCGGTCCGCACTGAACTCCCCCGTACCTCCCTTCAGTGCCACTGGCACATGCCGCCCGACCGACTCCGGGAGCGCCGAAACCGTGGGACGCCACTCGACCGAGACACCACCCTCGCCCGCCATGACCCGCACTCAACTGCGGGTGCTGTCGACGCTGTTGGCCCGCCATGCCGCCGACCTGCCGGACGAGGCGCTGCAGGACGCGGGGCAGCAGGACGCGGTGCGGTTGCTGGCCTGGTCCACCTCCGCCGCCGCGCTCGCCGCGGCCGCCCTCTCCGAGACCGACCCTGAGCAGGCAGGCCGCTACCGCGCCCAGGTCCGCGCCACCCTCGCCGAAGCGCACGCCCTGGCCTGGTACCCGCACGGTTAGGCGCTCGTCGCTTTGGTAGCGTCGCCCGCATGACCTTGATGGGGGAACTGCGCCGGATCGTGCGCTCGGCCCGGACCCGCACCCTGCCCGCCGTGACCGCGACCGAGCACGGCCGCGGCGGGGTCGTCGACTCAGCCGTGTACCGCAAGGGGCGCCGGGTGGAGACCCGGGAGGACCCCCTCGACCTGCCGCGCCGCCTGCGCGGCGAACCCGGCAACTTCGTCTGGATCGGCCTGTTCGAGCCCACCGCCGAGGAGTTGGCCGGCCTCGCCGAACGTTTCGGGCTGCATCCGCTCGCCGTCGAGGACGCCGTCCACGCACACCAGCGCCCCAAGGTCGAGCGCTACGACGACGTCCTGTTCACCGTCTTCAAGACGATCGGCTACGTCGAGCACGACGAGGTCACCGCGAGCGCGGAACTGATCCAGACCGGGGAGCTGATGGTGTTCACCGGCCCCCACTTCGTGATCACCGTCCGGCACGGACGCCACGGCGGCCTGCACGCGCTGCGCCGCCGCCTGGAGGACCAGGCCGCCCGCGGCGAGGGGCTGCTGCAGTACGGCCCCAGCGGGGTTCTGCACGCCATCGCCGACCAGGTCGTGGACGACTACCTCGACGTCACCGACGCGCTCGGGGTGGACGTGGACGAAGTGGAGGCGAGCGTCTTCTCGGGCCGCGGCGGGCGTGGTGTGGACGCCGGCCGGATATACCAACTCAAGCGCGAGACGCTGGAGTTCAAGCACGCCTGCTGGCCGCTGCTGCGGCCGCTGCAGCGGCTCGCGGAGAACGAGGACGAGCTCGTCGCGCCGCAGGTCGCCCAGTACCTGCGCGACGTCGCCGACCACCTGACCCGGGTCAACGAGCGGGTCGGCGCCTACGACGAGCTGATCAACTCGATCCTCCAGGCCCACCTCGCCCAGGTGTCGGTGGCGCAGAACGAGGACATGCGCAAGATCACCGCGTGGGCCGCGATCTTCGCGGTGCCCACGGTGGCCACCGGTGTCTGGGGGATGAACTTCCAGGACATGCCCGAGCTGCACTGGGCCTACGGCTATCCCGTCGCGATGGCGGGCGTGGTCGCCGTCTGCGTCGCCATCTACGTGCTGTTCCGCCGCTCGGGCTGGCTCTGAGGTTGGCCGGCCCGGGGGGACTGAGGTGGTCGGCCCCCGGGGGGACTGACACGCCGTCAGGCGCGGTCGCAGAGCCGGTGTTCGCGCACCAGCCAGCAGATGGCGGTGAGCCGGGCCACCGCGTAGTCGTGGCCCACCGGCTCGACCCAGCCGATCTCGTCCAGGGCGTCGAGGAACCCGAGCGCGTAGTCCGACAGGTCCTCGGCGTCCGGCGGTGGGACCTCCAGGCCGGCCGGGCGGGGGCTCAGGTACTCCGAGATCTCGGCCGCGTGCTGGTCCACGGCCGCCACGAAGCCCGGCTCGAAGGCGAACTCCGCGAGGCGCGGCGCGAAGGCGGCGCAGACGCGGGCGAGCGGGGGCAGGGCGATGGGTCCGACGGGCATGCGCTCCACCGTACGGGAGCGCTCCGGCGGGGCGGACCCGCGGAGCGGGCCCGGTTTCTGAGACCTTCGCCACGCACGACGGGCGGTCCTATGATCACCAGATGATCGACCAGCAGATGCCGAGCGCCCCCGGGCTGCGGCTGCGCCGATGGCGCACCGGGGACCTGCCCGCGCTCGTCCGTGCCCACCAGGACCCGCTGATGAGGCGCTACCTGGGCACCCACGTGCCCGACCTCGACGCGGGCCGGCACTGGCTGGCCGCCCAGGAGGCCGGCTGGGCCGCGGGCACGCGCCTGGCGTTCGCCGTCGTCGGGGAAGAGGACGGCGCCCTGCTGGGCCATGTGGTGGTCAAGGGGCTGGAGCCGGAGTCGAGCGTCGCGGAGGACGGCTACTGGACCGCGCCCGAGGCCCGCGGCCGCGGCGTCGCCTCGGCGGCGGTGCGCGCGGTCACCGCCTGGGTCGCGGACCTGCCCCGGCCCACGCCGCTGGAGCGGATCGAGCTGATCCACGACGTCGGCAACGCCGGCTCCTGCGCGGTCGCCCGCGCCTGCGGCTACCCCCTCGAAGCGGAACTCCCCGCCCATCCGCCCCGCTGGCCTTCGTCGGGACACCGGCACGCCTTCGTCCTCCCGGGGCGCTGACGGGCCGTCAGCCGGAGGGCTGCGCGGGCGCCCGGGCGGTGGCCCCGGCATCCGCCCCCCCATGCGGCAGCGTCAGGTGCTGTTCCCGGCCCGCGGCGGGGCGCTTCGGGCGGGGCCGGGAAAGGATCAGCGGGCGCGCCTCGGCAGCGGAAGGAGTGCAGCGCACAGGTCCAGGCGGCGGCCGTGAAGTCGGAAGCGGGACCGGCCTGTTCGACAAGCGTGCCGCCGAGGCATGGCCGAGAGGCCAGCACCGGCTGGCGGGGGAGGCCCCGCTCCGCTGATTATGATCAAGGTCGTTCGTCAGAACCGGGCCCGGCCAGGGCGAGAGGATTGCGGGGGGCGCATGCGCACGATCGGACAGTTCCGCCTCTCCGAGGCCGACGCACTCACCAGCACTGTCCAGGAGGCGGCCGAACCCACCCCTGGGCCAGGGCAGTTGCTGGTCCGCACGGAGGCCCTCGGCGTGGGGCTCGGCCTGCTGCGGATGCTGCGGGCCCAGCGTGACACCAGGTCCGCGCCGGTTTCTCCCGGCGGCGAGATGGTCGGCGCCGTGACGGCGGTGGGCGAGGGCGTCACGGGCTACGGCGTCGGGGACCGCGTCGGCGGCGTCGTCTTCGACGGCCTCTACGCGGAGTCCGTGCTCGCGCTGCCCGCGCTCGTCTCCCCGGTGCCCGAGGACGTCCCGGCGGCTGCCGCGCTGGCGCTGGTGCGCGGTGGCCTGGTGGCTCTCGGGGCGCTGCGTGCGGGGGAGTTGACGACTGGCCGATCGGTGCTGGTGACCGGTGCGGCGAGCGGGGTCGGCCACCTGGCCGTGCAGCTGGCCAGGGCGGCGGGCGCGGAGCGGGTCGTCGCCGCGGTCGGCCCGACGGCCGCGGCGGAGAAGGCCGAACTGCTGCGCGGCCTGGGCGCCGACGCGGTCGTCCGCTACCCCGACGAGGACTGGGGCGCTCCGGTGGATCTCGTCCTGGGCGGTGTCGGCGACGACCTGGTGCAACGCGGCGTGGACCTCCTCGCACCCCACGGACGGCTGGTCGCGTTCAGCGCAGGAGGCGGCAGCGTCGACGCGGGAAGCCTGCTGGGCGGGCTGAAGACGGTGACGGGCTTCTCGGTCGGGCTGCTCAGCCGGGAGCGCCCGGAGCTGCTGGGCGCCTACCGCGAGGAGCTGTGGCGGTTCCTGGCGGACGGCCGACTCCGGCCGGTGACCGCCGAGTTCGGCTTCGCCGAACTGGACCGCGCGCTGGCGCTGGTCGCCGCCCGCGCGAACCTCGGCCGGGTGGTGCTCCTGCCGTGACGGCGGTCAGCCGTTCCGGCCGCCGAGGAAGAAGAGCAGCATGATGAACGCCGCGAAGACGTGCAGACCGATGACGTAGACGAAGACGCGGACGTTGACGCGGCGGGCGGTGCGGTTGCTGCCGTCCTCGGCGCCGGTGCGGAACACGGAGGCCATGGCGGATCGGATCCCTTCAGGGAAGGCAGAGTTCGGCGTGCGGGCTCTGCAGCAGTGAGTGGACGAAGAGCAGGTCGACGCCGCCCCGGTGCGGGGCGACCAGGCGGTGCGGACGCATCGAGTCGAAGTGCGCGGCGTCGCCCGGGCCGAGCAGGTGCTGCTCCCGGTCGAGGGTCAACTCCAGCGTCCCGGACAGGACATAGAGCCACTCCTCGCCCGGGTGCACCCGGACCACCGCGTCCTGGACCCTGGGCGGGACGTGGATGCGCAGCGCCTGGAGTGCGCGGCCGGGGGCACCGGCGGGGCGGTAGGTCCAGCCGCCGGCCGGGGCGGGTTCCGGGGCGCCACCGCGGATGATCGCGGAGGCCTCGGCCCGGCCCTCGCCGAGCAGGCTCTCCATCGGGACGCCGTAGGCCCGGGACAGCCCGAGCAGGACGGGCAGCGACGGCTGCCGCTTGGACGTCTCGAGCCGGGACAGATGGGCGGGCGACAGCCCGACCCGCGCCGCGGCGGCCTCCAGCGTCAGACCGCTGCGGAGACGGCGCTCGCGCAGGCGCGTGCCGAGAGCCGCGAGGTCCGCGGCGAGCGCGTCCTCGTCGAGGGCCCCGGTCTCGGCCGCGCGGAGTGGTGCGGTGGCGTCGTCCATGGGCCCAGTGCACACCGGGGGGATCCAGGAGGCAAGTTTCTTGCCTCAGAGGCAAGTGGCCGCCTGACCCAACGATGCCGGTTCAGCCGCGGTTGGCCTTCGGGCGCCCGGCCTGCGCCGGGTTGCCGTGCGGCGGAGCGTGCCGGGGTTCCGGCGAGGTCGCGGGGGAGACCCGGGACCCGTGCGGGGTGTCGCTGTGCCCGACGGGTGCGGAGCTCCCGGCGGTGGGCTGCGCCCCGCTGCCGAGCTGGTGCAGCCGGGCCCCGAGGAGCTGCAGGACGGCGGCCCGGTTGCCGTGGCCGCGCTCGTGGACCACCAGGTCCTGCAGGGCGTGGGCGTCCAGCGCGCGGATCCGGTGTTCGAGCTCGCCGACGGCGAGGTGGTCGTAGTCGGGAAGCGGAAGGCTGTCGTCGTGGTGATGGTGATGGCTCATGGAGCGCGCCTCTCCCCGCGCGGGCATGCGAAACCGCGAAACCGCGCGGGGCGGCGTGGGTCGCGGGATCCTGACGCCATGGCATACGACGAGGCGCTGGCGGACCGGGTCCGGGCGGCACTGGCCGACCACCCGGAGATCGACGAGAAACGGATGTTCGGCGGCCTGGCGTTCCTGCTCCGCGGCAACATGGCTGTCGCCGTCCGCGCCGACGCCCTCCTGGTCCGCGCGGACCCGGACGCCACGGACGCCCTGCTGGCCGCCCGCCCGGGCGCCCACCTGGCCCTGATGGGCGGCCGCACGATGAAGGGCTGGCTCGAGGTCCCCGCCGAGGCCCTGACGGAGGACGCGGCCCTGACGGACTGGATCACCACGGGCACGGCCTACGCAGCGACCCTCCCACCCAAGTAGTCCCTGTGCTGGGCCCACCGTCCAAGGCCCCTGGCTCAGGAACGTTGACCCCGGGCTTCCCGCAGGGCCGCGCGTCGGGGAGCGGTTACGGGGGGCTGGGTGGCGCACCACGGGGACTGCCGGACGGACGAGGCCGCCCCGGTCGGGCGCAAGGTGGGTGCGGGCGACCGGGGCGGCGGGCCCGTGGGCGGTCAGCGGGGTTGGAGGGCGGCCAACTGCTGGGCGAAGGGGATGAGTTCGGCCTCCGCGTCCTGCTGCCCGCTGGGCTCGGTGCCCGGGCGCGGAGCGAGGAGCGTGGCGAGCTCTGCCGCCGCGCGGTCGATGCGGTGGGCGAGTTCCTCGCTGCCGACGGTGGCGCCCGAGCCCCAGTCCTCCGAGGCAGCGAAGACCGCCGTAGGCACGACCACCGCGTGCAGGTAGGCGAAGAGCGGCCGCAGCGCGTGCTCCAGGGCCAGCGAGTGGCGGGCCGTGCCGCCGGTCGCCGCGGCGAGGACGGGCTTGCCGTTCAGCGCCTGCTGGTCCAGGACGTCGAAGAAGGACTTGAACAGGCCGCTGTACGAGGCCGAGAAGATCGGCGTCACGGCGATGAGGCCGTCCGCGTCCGTGACCAGGTCCACGGCCTCCCGCAGCTTGCCCGCCGGGAAGCCGGTGAGCAGGTTGTGGGCGATGTCCACGGCCAGGTCGCGCAGCTCGACCACGTGCAGCTCGACCTCCCGGCCGTGGCCGGCCAGTTCGTGGCGGGTGGCCTCGGCCAGGCGGTCCGCGAGCAGACGGGTCGAGGAGGGCTGGCTCAGCCCGGCCGTGACGACGACGAGTCGCAGCGGGTTCATCAGCTGACCTCCTGTCAGGCGTGCTGCGCGGAGGCAGCGTTGTCGGTGTTGGCGGGGTTGGCAGCCTTGCCGGCGACACGGCTCGCGTGGGTCGGGGCGGCGGGGACGTCCGCCGGGCGGCCGATCGCGAACTCCTTGCGCAGCACCGGGACGACCTCCTCGCCGAGCAGGTCGATCTGCTCCAGCACGGTCTTCAACGGCAGGCCGGCGTGGTCCACCAGAAACAGCTGGCGCTGGTAGTCGCCGACGTAGTCGCGGAAGGAGAGCGTCCGCTCGATCACCTGCTGCGGCGAGCCGACGGTCAGCGGGGTCTCCCGGGTGAACTCCTCGAGCGAGGGGCCGTGCCCGTACACCGGCGCGTTGTCGAAGTACGGACGGAACTCGCGGACCGCGTCCTGCGAGCTCCTCCGCATGAACACCTGGCCGCCTAGGCCCACGATGGCCTGCTGCTCGCTGCCGTGGCCGTAGTGGGCGAAGCGCTTGCGGTACAGGGCCACCATGCGCTGGGTGTGCTCCTTGGGCCAGAAGATGTGGTTGTGGAAGAAGCCGTCACCGTAGTAGGCGGCCTGCTCCGCGATCTCCGGGGAGCGGATGGAGCCGTGCCAGACGAACGGCGCGACGCCGTCCAGCGGGCGCGGGGTCGAGGTGAAGGACTGCAGCGGGGTGCGGAAGCGGCCCTCCCAGTCGACGACCTCCTCGTCCCAGAGGCGGCGCAGCAGCGCGTAGTTCTCGATCGCCAGCGCGATGCCGTTGCGGATGTCCTGGCCGAACCACGGGTAGACCGGGCCGGTGTTGCCGCGGCCCATCATCAGGTCCACCCGGCCTTCGGCCAGGTGCTGCAGCATCGCGTAGTCCTCGGCGATCTTCACCGGGTCGTTGGTGGTGATCAGCGTGGTGGAGGTGGACAGGATCAGGTGCTCGGTCTTGGCGGCGATCCAGCCCAGCATCGTGGTCGGTGAGGACGGCACGAACGGCGGGTTGTGGTGCTCGCCGGTGGCGAAGACGTCGAGGCCGGCCTGCTCGGCGTGGCGGGCGATGGTGACCATCGCCTTGATCCGCTCGTGCTCGGAGACGGTGGTCCCGGTCGTCGGGTCCTGCGTGACGTCGCCCACGGAGAAGATGCCGAACTGCATGCCGCTCGCGTCCGTGGTGCGGGTCTCCGTGCTGGGGCTCGTCGTCATCGTGCTGCGCCGCCTCTCATCTTGTTGACGCTTCAACTATCCGCCTCAACAGGGTACCGACGGCGGCTATTCCCCCGGCGGCCGCCCCGGCCGCCAGCCGCTCAGGCGGCGCGCTGACGCCGGTGCAGTGCACGTCGGCGGGCCAGGACGGCGCGGCGTTCGTGCTCGGTGAGCCCACCCCAGACGCCGTAGGGCTCGCGGGTGCGCAGGGCGTACTCCGCGCAGGGCTCCCGCACCGGGCAGCCGGCGCAGACGCGCTTGGCCACGGCGTCGCGGTGGTCGTGGGCGGGACCGCGCTCGCCGGCCGGGTGGAAGAAGAGAGCGGGATCGACGTCTCGGCACCTGGCCTGCTGCTGCCAGCTCCACTCGTCGACGAAGGGTCCGGGCAGTCGGGACACGTCGGTCATCGGATGAGGCCTCCCCATGTGTTCGATGCGTGACAACCCCCGACGGAGCGTGTAACCCCCGAATCGGGGTGCATGCCCCCGGAATCAGCGGGTACGCGGGGTAGGAAGGACAGTTCCGAGTACGGCGAAGAAAGGAATGTCATGGCTGCGGCTCTCCAGCAGACCCAGGCGACGACGCTTCCTGACCCAGCCCCCGAGGCGCCGCGGCAGGTGGCGCCGGCGGACGCCAAGCAGCTCTCCGTCAGCCTGTTCGCGCGGCTGCGCGAGGTGGAGGAGGGCAGCGCGGAGTACTCCTACGTGCGCTCGACCCTGATCGAGCTGAACATGTCGCTCGTCTCCTTCGTCGCCGGCCGCTTCCGCGGCTCCTCGGAGCCGATGGAGGACATCGTGCAGGTGGGGACCGTGGGCCTGATCAAGGCGATCGACCGGTTCGAGCCGGAGCGGGGCGTCGAGTTCACCACCTTCGCGGTGCCCACGATCGTTGGGGAGATCCGCCGCTTCTTCCGCGACACGACCTGGGCGGTGCACGTGCCCCGGCGACTGCAGGAGCTGCGCCTGCTGCTGGCCCGCAGCCGGGAGGAGCTGGAGCAGACGCTCGGGCGCGAGCCGACGGTCGCCGAACTCTCGGAGGCGCTCAGGATCCCCGAGGAGGAGGTCATCGAGGGGCTGACGGCGAGCAACGGCTACACGGCCGGCTCGCTGGACCTCGGCGACAGCGACGAGGGCGGCGAGAACCCCCTCGCGGACCGGATCGGGGCGCCGGACCCGGAGTTCGACAAGGTGGAGAACCTGCACGCGCTGAAGCCGCTGATCGCGGCACTGCCGGACCGGGACCGGCTGATTCTTTCGCTGCGCTTCTGCTCGGACCTGACCCAGAGCGAGATAGGGGAGCGGCTGGGGCTGTCGCAGATGCACGTCAGCCGACTGCTGGCCCGCTCCCTGGCCAAGCTCCGCGCCGGCCTGGACGCCGAGTAGCCCCCGCCTGCGCCCCGAGGCGGCGCAGCCGCCAGGGGCGCGAGGAACGGCGCGAGCAACCCGCCACCCAGGAGGTCCGACCCCATGGAGCGGGGCGGACCTCCCTGGGTGGCGGGTTGCTCGCGCAGGGGGCACCTCCCGCCCGAAAGGGTGGGGGATCCTCAGGGTGGGGGATCCTCGCGCCCCTACGGGGCTACTCGGGCTGGCAGTGGGGGCACCAGTAGGTGACGCGGTCGTCGCCGCCGTCCGTGGGGGCTTGACGGCGGATCAGGGTGCCGCAGCGCAGGCAGGGTTGGTGGGCGCGGCCGTAGACCCAGTTGCGGCGGCCGGGCCGCAGATCCCCGGTGGTGACGTGCCCGTGGCGCAGCCGGTTGGCGAAGAGCAGGCGGTGCGCCAGGTCCACGGTCCGCCGCAGGTCCGGGGCGTCGCCGACCGGGCGCCACGGCGCCATCCCGCGCAGGAAGCACAGCTCGACGCGGTAGACGTTGCCGATGCCGGCCAGGTTCCGCTGGTCCAACAAGGCGTCCCCGATGGGGCGTTCGGGCTCGGCCGCGAGGCGCCGGACGGCCTCCTCGGCGTGCTCGGGGCCCCAGGCGGGGTCGAGCAGGTCCGGACCCAGGTGGCCGACGAGGGTGGACTCCTCGTCCGTGCGCACCAGGTTGAGCACTGGCAGGCGGTAGCCCACCGCCGTGTGGCTCGCGGTGCCGAGGACCGCGCGGATCTGGTGGGCCGCGCCGCCGCGCCACGGTTCGCCGTGGCGGAACAACCGCCAGCGGCCGTCCATCTTCTGGTGGCTGTGGAGCGTCCAGCCGTCGTCCAGGCGCATCAGCAGGTGCTTGCCGCGCGGCAGCACCTCGGTGACGGTCCGTCCGGTCAGATCGGCCGTGGCCAGGGCGGGCACCCGCAGCTCCGCGCGGGTGAGCCGGGCTCCGGCCAGCGCGGGTCGGAGCTCGGCGGCCAGCTTGAACAGGGAGTCACCTTCGGGCACGCTTCCCATCCTGCGCCATCCGGCGCGCGGTCCGGCGGAGTTGGTAGATCCGGGCGCTGCCCGGGATGGCCACCAGCAGCACCCCGCCCGCCGCGGCGAGCAGCAGGGCCACGCCCAGGCTGATGTGGCCGTTGAAGCCCAGGTACGAGACCTTCACCTTCTGACTGTTCTGGATGATGAAGATCAGCAGCAGCACCAGCAGTACCGCCGAGACGATGGCGCCGACCCAGGCCGAGCTGAAGCGGGTCCGTTTCACCTTCGCCTTCGGTGGCGTCGTCGGCGCCGCCGGTTGCGGGCCGGTGGGTGCGGCGGGGCCGGGCGCACCGGTCGTACCGGGCACTCCGGGCGTGCCGATCGGTCCGGGTCCGGCTGCGCCGGCGGGTCCGGGCGGGACGAGGGGCTCCTGGTCGGTCACGGCTCCACCTCCCTGGTGCGGTCGCGGTGGGGATCACATGGATGTCCCATTCGAATACTTTGTACCCGCTCGACCGGCACCGACGCCGGGCCGGTTGCGCCGGTCGGAGTCATACCGCCGTCAGCGGACGGGCCAGGCTCTCCAGGCTGCGCCGCTCCGCGCGGACGCCGATCGCCGCCTCGACCAGCCCCGCCGCCACCATCAGCGCCGCGCCGATGCAGAAGGCCAGCGTGGTGTCGGCCGGCTTGCCGCTGCTGACCAGGCCGTTGAAGAGCAGCGGCCCGGTGATGCCGCCCAGCGCCGTGCCGACGGCGTAGAAGAACGCGATGCACAGCGCCCGGGTCTCCAGCGGGAAGACCTCACTGACCGTCAGGTACGCCGAACTCGCGCCCGCGGAGGCGAAGAAGAGCACCGCCGTCCAGCAGGCGGTCATGGTGACCGCGGTCAGGTCGCCGCGCTGGAACAGCCAGGCCGTGCCGAACAGCAGCACTCCGGAGAGCACGTACGTCCCGGAGATCATCGGCTTGCGGCCGACGCTGTCGAAGAGGGGGCCGAGCAGCAACGGGCCCAGGAAGTTGCCGACGGCGATCACCACGAAGTAGTAGCCGGTTGACCCGTCCGGCACCTTGAAGAAGGTGGTCAGGATGACCGCGTAGCCGAAGGTCACCGAGTTGTAGAGGAAGGCCTGGCCGACGAAGAGCGACAGGCCGAGGACCGTGCGCCGCGTATAGGCGCGCACCACGGTCCGCGCGATGGTGACGAAGCCGATGGACCGGCGCGGGTGCACCGTGATCGGCGGCTCGTCCGGTTCCGGCAGCGGCTCGCCGCGCTGCCGTTCCACCGTCCGCTCGATGTCGGAGACGATGGCTTCCGCCTCCTCCTCCCGGCCGTGGGTGAACAACCAGCGCGGGCTCTCCGGGACATGACGGCGCACCAGCAGGATGGCCAGGCCGAGCACCACCCCGATGCCGAAGGCCAGTCGCCAGCCCACGTCCGTGGCGAAGAGCGCCGTGTTCAGCAGGGCGATCGAGGCCAGCGAGCCGACCGCGGCGCCGATCCAGAAGGACCCGTTGATGACGATGTCGATCCGGCCGCGCACCCGCGCCGGGATGAGCTCGTCGATGGCGGAGTTGATGGCCGCGTACTCACCGCCGATGCCGAGGCCGGTGGCGAACCGGCACAGGAAGAAGAACCACGCGGTCCACGACAGCGAGGTCACCGCCGTGGCCGTCAGGTAGAGGGCGAGGGTCGCCATGAACAGCTTCTTGCGCCCCAGCCGGTCCGTCAGCCAGCCGAAGAACAGCGCTCCGCAGCAGGCGCCGGCGACGTAGAGGGCCGCCGCGAGCGTGGTCACCTGGGTGGCGGAGATGTGGATGCCGCTGCCCTTCTCGGCGAGGCGTGAGGCCATGTTGCCCACGATGGTGACCTCAAGGCCGTCCAGGATCCACACCGTTCCCAGGCCCACCACGACCCGCCAGTGCCACCGGGACCAGGGCAGCCGGTCCAGCCGGGCAGGGATGTCGGTACGGATCTCCCGGGGTAGCGCGGTACCGGCCCGCTCGCTTCGTGTGCTCATGAGCGTCGCCTGCCCCGGATCTTCACAGGCACGCCGGCATGGCGTCCGGACCAGCGGCTAGGCGGCCCGGATGACACTCTGGTTGCGCAAACTGCTCCGGCCGACCGTGTCGCTCCTGGTCGTGGGTGCGGCCCTGGCGGCCATCCCCTGGATACACCCGGGGCGCTGGGAAGGGCCGGTGCGCCACGCGCTCGTGCTGGCCCTCCTCGCGGCGGCGGCCTGGTGGCTGTCGCGGGCGCTGCGCCTCTTCCTCGACCTGTCCTTCCAGCAGTACGCCACCGACCGGCGCGACCCGGCCCGGGTCCGGCGGGTGCGCACGCAGACGGCGCTGCTGGGCCGGATCCTGACCGCGGCGGTCTGCGTCGTGGCGGTCGGCGCGGCCCTGCTGACGTTCCGTGAGGTGCGGCTGGTGGGCACCAGCCTGCTGGCCTCGGCGGGCATCGCGGCTGCCGTGGCCGGTGTCGCCGCGCAGAGCACGCTCGGCAACCTCTTCGCCGGGGTGCAGGTCGCCTTCGCGGACATGGCGCGGATCGGCGACCAGGTGGTGATCGACGGGGAGTGGGGCACCGTCGAGGAGATCACCCTCACCTACGTCGTCGTCGCCACCTGGGACCAGCGCCGACTGGTCATGCCCGTCTCGTATCTGACGACCCGTCCGTTCGAGAACTGGACCCGGCACGATCCCCGGCTCACCGGGACCGTGCTGCTGCACCTGAGCCATCGCACGCCGGTTCCGGCGCTGCGCGCGGAGTTCGAGCGGCTGCTCAAGGAGACCCCGCTGTGGGACGGCCTGGGCAGCGCGCTGCAGGTGGTGGAGACGACGCCGACGACCATCGTGGTGCGGGCGCTGATGACCGCGCGGGACGCCGGGCAGGCATTCGACCTGCGCTGCTGGATCCGGGAGGAACTGCTCGCCTACCTGGCCCGGGAGCACCCCGAGGCCCTGCCCCAGCTGCCGCAGGCGCCTGGAAGCCCGGCCATGGGACCCGTTTGACCTGCGGTTGTGCGGGAAGCCGCAGTGCCATGGCAGAGATCGGCTACACCATGATGACCGAGCAGGCCGGACCGCGGCAGCTGGTGCGCGACGTGGTCAGGGCCGAGGAGGCCGGCTTCGACTTCGCGGTGGCCTCCGACCACTACTTCCCCTGGCTGGAGGAGCAGGGCCACGCGCCCAACGTCTGGCCGGTGCTGGGCGCGGCCGCGCAGGCCACCTCCCGGATCCCGCTGATGACCTATGTGACCTGCCCGACCATGCGCTACCACCCGGCCGTCGTCGCCCAGCTGGCGGCGACCGTGCAGCTGCTGTCCGAGGGCCGGTTCCGGCTCGGGCTCGGCGCCGGGGAGAACCTCAACGAGCATGTGGTGGGCGGAGGTTGGCCGCCCGCTGACGTGCGGCACGAGATGCTGCGCGAGGCGGTCGGCATCATCCAGGAGCTGTTCAAGGGCGGCTATGTCAACGCCCGCGGCCGCCACTTCCAGGTGGAGTCGGCCCGCCTCTGGGACGTGCCGGACACCCCGCCGCCCATCGGCATCGCCGTGTCCGGGCCGAGCAGTCTGGCGCTGGCCCGCGAGCTGGCCGACCTGGTGATCGCGGTCCAGCCGCAGGCGGAGCTGGTGCTCGGCGACCGGCCGGCCGTGGGCCAGCTCCCGGTCAGCTTCGATCGTGACCGCAAGCGCGCCGTGGCCCGCGCGCACGAGCAGTTCCGCTGGTTCGGCGGCGGCTGGAAGGTCAACGCCGAACTGCCCGGACCCGCCTCCTTCGACGCGGCCAGCGCGTTCGTGCGGGAGGAGGACGTGGCCGAGTCCATCCCGTGCGGCGACGACCCCGGCGCGGTGGTCGAGGCGGTGCGGGCGTTCACCGAGGCCGGCTTCGACCAGGTCGCCCTGGTGCAGGTCGGCGGGGACGCCCAGGACGCGTTCCTGGACTGGGCCGGGGAGGAACTGCTCCCGGCACTCCGCGCGCGGTGAGGGTCGTTCGTCCGAGTGAGCGGAGATTTGTCATAGTCTTCCCGGGGCAGGGGCGAGGCACAGGCGGAATCCCGACCGACCGAAGGATGGACGACACCATGGCAGTCCGGCACACCGTTTCGGCCTACCCGGCAGCGCCGAGCTGGATCAGCCTGAACGCCAACGAGCTGGACACCGCCTTGGAGTTCTACGGCCCGCTGATGGGCTGGTCGTTCCGCCCCGGCCCGGAACGCTGGGGTCCCTACATGCGCGCCGAGGTGGACGGGATCCCGGTGGCCGGCATCGGCACCGGCGGCCACCGACAGCTGAACCTGCCGGTGAGCTGGACCACCTACTTCGGCATCGAGGACATCGAGGCCTCGGTGCGCGACATCCACGACCGCGGCGGCACCGTCGCCGTCGGCCCGCTCACCGTCTCCACCGGCCGCATCCTGATCGCCGCCGACCCCACCGGGACGCCCTTCGGCGTCTGGGAGGGCCGGCCCGGGATCGGCGACCGGCCCCTGGGCCCCGGACTGCCGGTGACCGTCGAACTGCGCACCCCCGACCCCTTCGCCGCGGCCATGTTCTACGCCGAGGTGTTCCGCTGGGACGACCGCGACCCGGAGCGCTTCGAGGTTCGCTGGGAGCACAACCGGGTGCTGCTGCGCGTGGACGGCCTGCCCACGGCCTCGCTGCGCTCCTCCCGCACGCCCAGCCACCGCTGGGACGTCTACTTCACCGTCGGCGACGTGGAGAAGTGCTCCGCCCACGCCGAACGGCTCGGCGGCACGGTCCTGGAGGGTCCGCTGGTCAGCCCCTACGGCATCGTCGCGCGGCTGCGCGATCCGGAGGGCGGCGAGTTCCTGGTGACGGCGGCACAGGAGTCCGGCCGGCCGGAGGACTAAGGCCAGGCCGGCGGAGCTTTCCGGATCAGCCCGCGTCGTTCCCCGCCCTTCGGGCGGGAGGCGCCCCCGGGTGCGGCCGGATCCAGGCCGGCGGAGCGCCCTCGTACTGGACGTACGTGGGCGTTTCGACAACGCAGGGTGGGGACAACTCCAGCCCGAAGGGCGGGGAACGACGCGGGTCCGGGAAGACCCGGCGGACAGGCCCTGAGCCCCTGTCAGTGCGCCGCGCCACACTGGGGGCATGTGCCGAAGCATCAAGACCCTGCGCCCGCCGATGACCCCCGAGGTCACCCGGGACGACATCCACGCCGCCGCACTGCAGTACGTCCGGAAGATCTCCGGCTTCCGCGCCCCGGCCGCGCACAACCGGGAGGCCTTCGACGCCGCCGTGGACGCGGTCGCCGAGGCCACCCGGGAGCTGCTGGAGACCCTTCAGGTGCGCGGGCAGCAGCCGGTCACTGCTCGGGAGTGACCAGCTCGTTCGGCCCCGATCCGCCGGCCTCGCCGGCCACCGCGGCCAGGTCGGCGCCGTGCGACTCGGCCGTGCCGCCCTTGGCGGTCCTGCGGCCGCCGGTCAGCGCGGAGGCCGCAGCGGCGACCACGCACGCGCCTGCCGCGAACCAGAAGGCGATCACCAGGCCCTGGTGGAACGGGCCGGAGATCAGGTGCGGGAAGAACTGCTGGTTCGTCAGGCCCTTGCCGCCACCCGGGAGTTGGGCCAGCCGGTCGGCGCCCAGCAGCTGCTGCAGCGGGTTGTAGCCGAGGAAGGCCGCGAAGAGCACCGCGATCGGCGGCAGCGCCGCGATCTGGTGCGCCTGCGCCGCGGGCACGCCCTGCTGCACCAGCCCCGACTGCATCGCCCCGGGCAGGCTGTGCGAGAGGCCGGCGATCATCAGGCTGAAGAAGATGCCGATGGACAGCACCATCGAGGAGTTCTGGAAGGTCGCCGTCATGCCCGCGCCCGCGCCGCGCGCGTCGGCCGGGACCGCGTTCATGATCTCGGCCCGGTTGGGGGAGGCGAACAGGCCCGAGCCCAGGCCGTTGACCAGCAGCAGCACGGCGAAGACTGGGTAGCCGAAGTCGGTCGGCAGCGCCATCAGCGCGACGAAGCTCGCGCCGGTCACCAGGGCGCCGCCGACGGTGAAGGCGCGGGCGCCGAAGCGGTCGGAGAGCCAGCCGGAGACCGGCGCCGACAGCAGGAAGCCGACCGTCAGCGGGATCATGTAGATGCCCGCCCACAGCGGAGTCTGCTCGAAGCTGTAGCCGTGCAGCGGCAGCCAGATGCCCTGCAGCCAGATGATCAGCATGAACTGCAGACCGCCGCGGCCCAGCGCGGTGAGCAGGCTGGCGATGTTGCCCGCGGTGAACGCGCGCAGCCGGAACAGCGAGAGGCGGAACAGCGGCTCGGGCACGCTCCGCTCGATCAGTACGAAGGCGACCAGCACGGCCGCGCCGCCGGCGAGGGCGGCGATCACCCAGGGGTTGCCCCAGCCCATGGCGGAGCCCCCGTAGGGCTGGATGCCGTAGGTGATGCCGACCAGGACGGAGATCAGGCCGACGGCGAAGGTCAGGTTGCCCCACCAGTCCATCCGGGCCCGGCGGCGCACCCCGGTGTCGCGCAGCTTGAACCAGGCCCAGATGGTGCCGAAGATGCCGAAGGGCACCGACACCAGGAAGATCAGCCGCCAGTTGGTCGGTGCCAGCACGCCGCCGAGCACCAGGCCGATGAAGGAACCGGCGATCGCCGCAAGGGAGTTGATGCCCAATGCGGTGCCGCGCTGCTCGGCCGGGAAGGCGTCGGTGAGGATGGCGGTGGAGTTGGCGAACAGCAGCGCTCCGCCGATGCCCTGGGCGATGCGCCAGCCGATCAGCCACAGCGCGCCCGCGCCGCCGTGCAGCCAGGTGACGGAGAGCAGGATCGAGCAGACCGTGAAGACGGCGAAGCCCATGTTGTACATCCGTACCCGGCCGAACATGTCGCCGAGCCGGCCGAAGGTCACCACCAGCACGGCGGTGACCACCATGAAGCCCATCAGCATCCACAGCAGGTAACTGGTGTTACCGGGGTCGAGCGGGTCGAGGTGGATGCCGCGGAACACGTCCGGCAGCGCGATCAGCACGATCGACTGGTTGATCATGACCATCAGCACGCCGAGCGTGGTGTTGGACAGGGCTATCCACTTGTAACGGTCGTCGGTGCGGGATCCGGTCACGGGCGTGCCCCCCAGAGTGACGCTGTTCTGTTGCTTGCTGCACACAACATATCGCGCCGGGAGGGCTCATGGTGTCAGCCGGTTGGCGTTCTGCGGGGCCGCGTAGTAGTCGCCCAGGCGGGAACGGAAGCTCTCGAAGTCCCCGTCACGCGCCGGGTCGTACTGCGGCGCGCCCTTGACGTCCTGGCGGCGCCGGTCCAGCCGCAGCACCCGGCGGTCCGCGTCGATGGACGTCACGGCCCCGGCCGGGACCACGACCTCCTTGCCGAAGATCCACGGGCCAGTGCCCACCACCAGGCGGGCGGACCCGGCGACGTCCACGGCCTCGTGGACGGTGCCGATCCGGCCGTCCACGCCTTCGACGGTCCAGCCGACCAGATCCGTGATCCGGTCGCGTCCGGTGTCCTGGCGGTAGGCCCACAGGTCGGGCTGAGGGGCGGTCATGAGGGGGCTCCCTTCTCGGAGTCCTGCTCGGACTCCTTCACGAGGTCGGTCTTGGCATCCGGGCCGGCGGAGGCACCGTCGCCGCCGGCTACGTCGGCGCGGAAGCGGACGTCGATCTCCTGCTCCGGCCGCCGCTGCTCCTGCTGCACGAGGTCGGTCAGCACCTGCTCGTCCGCCCGGGTCAGCGGCGGCTGGAGCAACGCCCGCGGCCACAGCCTGCGGGCCCGGACGGCGTTGGCCTCCGCCGCGTAGACGGTCAGCTGCGCCGCCAGGTACAGCCAGGAGAGCAGCCCGATCACGGTGGCGAAGAAGCCGTACACGGCGGTGGCGTGGCGCAGTTGATGGGCCACCAGCAGGCCGCCGAAGGTCTGCAGCACCGTCCACGCCGGGCCCGCCACCAGGCACCCCGGGACCAGGTCCCGCAACGGGATCTGGCGCGGCGTCAGCACCCGGAAGCACATCAGGTAGAGGCCGGTGTTGACGACCAGCGACAGCACCACCGCGCCCACGCGCGCCGCCGGTCCGCCGAGCGTCCCGCCGACCAGCGCGGCGGCACCGGTGCTCACGACCAGCCCGAGGCCGAGCACGACGAAGAGCAGCAGGCCGCGGGCCAGCCGCGCCCACCAGCCCGGCCGCTGCGCCTGCGGCACGTTCCAGACCTGCGCCATGGTGAACTGCAGCACCTGCGCGATGCCCTGGGCGCCGTAGAGCAGGCCGAGCCCGCCGACGATCACCGCCAGGGCGCTGCCGTGGAGCGAGTGGACGTTCTGCCGCAGCTGGTCGCCGATGATCGGGAAGTCCGCCAGAGCCGAGTTCACGACGGCGTGCTGCGCGTCCGGCTGGCCCTGGAGCACGAAGCCCAGCACGGTGCTGAGCAGCAGCATCAGCGGCAGCAGTGAGAGGAAGCCGTAGTAGGCCAGCAGCACGGCCAGTTGGCCGCCACGGTCGTCGCCGTACTTCTTCACCACGCCCAGCAGGAAGGCCGGCACCCGGTGCCGCTGCTGGAACTCGTCGAGACGGCGGAGCAGTTGGTCCACGGCGTCGGATCAGTCGGTCTCGGGCCGCCCGTGGGCGGTGACGTCCTCGGCCTCCGGCGGCTGGCCGCCCTCGGCCTTCTCCTCGTCCTGCGCGTGCAGGTTCTGCTGCGAGGTCTCGCCCTCGAGCGGTGCGTCGAGCTGTTCATCGTCGCTGACACGTTCGGTGGTACCCATGCCGGGCGTGTGCCCGCGCGAGCGGCGGTGAACCGGGTTTGAGCCGAACGGGAGGGGTGAGCCGACAGGAGAACCGACATGTGAGGAGGTGCGGTGTGGCTGGAGCGACGACGGAACGCGCCGTGGCCGGCACGCTGCCCGAGGGCGACGTGATCGCGATACTGCTCGACCAGCACGCCCGGATCCGCGAGCTGTTCGCGGATGTGCGCAGCGCGACCGGCGAGCACAAGCAGCAGGCCTTCGACGAGCTGCGGGCGCTGCTCGCGGTGCACGAGACCGGCGAGGAGATGATCCTTCGCCCGGAGGCGGCCAAGGCCGCGGGGCGGCGTGAGGCGGACGCGCGCAACTCCGAGGAGAACGAGGCCAACCACGTGCTGGCCCGACTTGAGGAACTCGACGTCCACAGCGCCGAGTTCGACGCGATGATCGCCGCCTTCGAGCGGGACGTGGACCGGCACGCCCGGGCCGAGGAGACCGAGGAGTTCCCGGCCATCCTGCAGGCGTGCGACCAGCGCCGGCGGGAGAAGATGGGCAGCCGGCTGCGGCTGGCCGAGAAGGTCGCCCCCACCCACCCGCACCCGGGCGCGGCGGGCTCGCCGGCCAAGCAGTGGACCGCGGGGCCGTTCGCCTCCCTGGTGGACCGCGCCAAGGACGCCCTGCGCACGGAGGACTGAGCGCCGCTGCTTAGACTCGGCGGGTGACCAAGCTCTTCCTCGTCCTCCACATCCTGGCCGTCATCGTGGCCATCGGTCCGGTCGCCGTGGCGGCCAGCATGTTCCCGCCGGTGGCCCGGCGACGCCTCGCCGAGCCCGGTCCGGGCGCGGCCGAGGCGGGCGCGCAGCTGCGGCTGCTGCACCGGATCTGCCAGGTGTACGCGCTGGCCGCGGTGGCGGTTCCGGTTCTCGGCATGGGTGTTGCCGGGATGATGAAGGTGACCGGCGACACGTGGGTGGTCGTCTCCATCGTGCTGACGATCATCGCCGCGGTGGTGCTGGGCGCGCTGGTGCTGCCCCGGCAGGGCGCGCTGCTCGCGGAATCCGACCCGGCCCCCGCGGAGGGCGGTGCGGGCGCAGGCGTGGGCGTGGTGAAGCGGACGAAGCAGCTGGCCATGTACACCGGCATCTTCAACCTGCTGTGGGCCGCCGTCACCATCATCATGATCGTCCGCCCGGGCTCCAGCCTCAATCACTGACGCGCTCCCGCGCGGGGTCGGCCACCCCTGCGCGCCACCCGCCCATGGGCGGGCCCGGCCGGGGATGCCTGGCCCGCGCCCGTCGGGCGGCGGAGCCGCGCGAGACAGCGAGAACGGTCGCGCCCTTGCGCGGCCGCAACGGCCCTGCGCGCCGCCCGCCGGGGCGGGGTACAAGCCCGTTGGTCCGCCGGGACGGCTCCTGCACTTCGCCGGAGGCGGCGACGGTGGCCGACCCCGCGGCGCGCGGGGCCACTGTCCGGCCCCGCGCCGCCTGCGCGGCGGAGCCGCGCAGGGCGCGAGGAGGGCTGCGCGATCCTGGTTCGCGAAAGCCCCGGCGGCGGAGCCGCGGGCCGCCCTGAAGGCCCCTGCGCGTGGTTGAGTCGTCCGCCGCAGCGGGGTCCGGTTGCCGCCCGGCGCTGGAGCCGCGGGCAGCGGGGAACCCCCCAGTAGGGGGCGGCGATCCCCCGGGGGCGGCGTCGGGCGGAGGCAGGTGGGCACGCGCGGGCGGCGGAGCCTACGTGCCGCGGAGCCCTACGTCCCGGCGAGGGTGCGGGCGGCGACGGTGAGGTCGGAGACGAGGGAGGCGTGCATGGCGCCGCGGTCGGGGGAGCGGAGGACCGCGGAGGGGTGGATGGTGGCGAGCACGGGCGGGTTGCCGGGCTGGAGCTCGCCGCGGTGGCGGGTGAGGCGGAAGTCGCTGCCGAGCAGCCCGCGGGCCGCCGTGGCGCCCAGGGCGACCACCAAGTCCGGTGCCAGCAACGACAGTTCCGCGTCCAGCCAGGGACGGCACGCACGCACCTCGCGGAGCGACGGGCTCTCGTGCATCCGGCGCTTGCCTCGCTCCTCGCGGACCGTGAACTTGAAGTGCTTGACCGCGTTGGTGATGTAGGCCAGCTCCGGGTCGATCCCCGCCTCCTCCAGCGCGCGGCTCAGTTCGCGCCCGGCCGGGCCGACGAAGGGGTGGCCCTGTCGGTCCTCCTGGTCACCGGGCTGCTCGCCGATCAGCACGACCCGGGCGTCCGGGCTGCCCTCGCCGAAGACGGTGCGGGTGGCCGCCTCGTGCAGGGGGCAGCCGCGGCAGTCGGCCGCCGCGCGGGCGAGGCCCGCGAGGTCGGCGTCCTCGGGCACGAACGGCCCGGCGTCATAGGCGGCTTCGGGGGTGGACGCGGCGTTCATGGCACGCGCCTACCCCCGACCGCCCCGCGTCAACTCACAGCAGCTCGGGCGTCCTGGGCGCCGTCGTCATCGCGTAGAGGTAGCGCATCAACGCCATCAGCACGTCCCGGGCCGAGCCGCGGCTGCGGGCGTCGCACACGACGATGGGGACCTGCTCGGGCAGGTCCAGCGCGGTCCGCAGGTCGTCCACCGGGTAGCTCGGCGACTCCGGGAAGTCGTTGACGGCCACCACGAAGGGCACGCCCCGCTCCTCCAGCCGGCCGATCACGTCGAAGCTGACCTCGAGACGCCGGGTGTCCACCAGGACGACCGCCCCGAGCGCGCCTTCGAACAGGCCGTTCCAGAGGAACCAGAAGCGCTCCTGCCCGGGGGTGCCGAACAGGTAGAGCACCAACTCCTCGTTGATCGAGATGCGCCCGAAGTCCATCGCGACGGTGGTCTCCGTCTTGGACTTCACCCCGCGCGGGTCGTCGACGCCGACGCCCGCCTGGGTCATGGTCTCCTCGGTCGTCAGCGGCCGGATCTCGCTCACCGCGCCGACCAGGGTGGTCTTGCCGACACCGAATCCGCCCACGATGACGACCTTGACGGCGGCCGCCGCCGAGTCCGGCAGCATGTCCTCGCTGCGCGGCGCGTGGAACGGTTCAGAGTCTCTGTAGTCCATGGATCACCGCCTCCAGCAGGGCAGCATCAGGGAGCATGGCCAGGGGCACGGGGGCGCGCACCTCGACGCGCCCCCGGTCGAGCAGGTCCGCGACCAGCACCGTGATGACGCTCACGGGCAGCCGCAGGTAGGCCGAGATCTCGGCCACGGACAGGGGGGACCGGCACAGCCGGAGGATCGCCGCCTGCTCGGGCTGGAGCAGCGGGTCCGCCTCGGCGCGGGCGACGACCAGGGAGACCAGGTCGATGGCCGCCCGGCCGGCCCAGGCCGTACGGCCTCCGGTGATCACGTAGAGGCGTTCCGGGCCGCCCTCGTCCCAGCTCTCGTTCTGGTGCGGGCTCCGGGGGTCCTGGGGGTTCCGTGGGTTCCGTTCGGTCATCCGGGAGATCCGTCCAGTCGGGGCGGGGTGGTCAGGTGCTCGCCGATGCGGGCCACCAGGTCCCGCATCCGCTGGCCCATCAGGCCCGCGTCCACGCCTTCCTGCGCCAGCACGGCGAGGTAGGCGCGGGGTCCGGCGGCCATCAAGTAGAAGAAGCCGCCGACGAGTTCGATGACCACCATACGCATTCTGCCGTCCCCTTGCGGGAGTTCGGCACCGACCGCCCCGGCCAGGCTCTGCAGGCCCGCGCAGGCCGCGGCCAGCCGGTCCGCGGCGTCCTGGTCGTCGCCGTGCTGGGCGATGCGCAGCCCGTCCGCCGAGAGCACGACGACGTGGCGGGTCTGCGGGACGCTCTCCGCGAGGTCGCGGAGCATCCAGTCCATGTTCGGAAGATTGCTGACGTGCTGGGAGATCACTGCTGTCCACCCCTGCCTGACGATCCTGACGCTTCGTCGCTGTCCTCGCCCTTGATGCCGCTCGTGAAGGCGTCGAGCCACATGCCCGGCTGCACCGGCTCGGCGTCCGTGGCGGGCCGCTGCCGCAGCGCGTCCTCACGCAGCGCCCGGCGGCGCCGCTGCGGCAGTCCGGCGGGCGAGCGGGTCAACCCGCCCTCGCCGTGCGCGGGTTCGGCGGTCACCGGGCCGGCCGCATGGCGGCGGCGGGGCAACTCGTCCGGGGCCTGGCGCGGCTCGGGCGCCAGCCAGGGCTCGGGCGCGGGCCGCGGCTCGGGGGTGGCGGGGCGCGGCCCCGACGCGATGCCGATGCCGTGGGCCATGCCGGTGGCGGGGGTGCTGGTGATCAGTTCCTGGGGCACGATCAGCACGGCGCGCACGCCGCCGTAGGCGGAGGGGCGCAGCGAGACCTGGAAGCCGTATGCGTGCGCGAGCCGGCCGACGACGGCGAGGCCGAGACGCGGGGTCTCGCCCAGGTCGTTGAGGTCGATGCCGGCCTGGGCTTCGCGCAGCATCCGCTCGGCGCGGGCGCGGCCCTCCTCGCTGAGGCTGAGGCCGCCGTCCTCGATCTCGACGGCGATGCCGGTCTGCACCTCGACGGCGGTGAGGTGGACCCGGGTGTGGGGAGGGGAGTAGCGCGTGGCGTTGTCCAGCAGCTCGGCCAGGGCGTGGATGAGCGGCTCGACCGCCGGGCCGACGACCGCGACGCCGGTGACCGGGTGCAGCTGGACCCGCTGGTAGTCGAGGATCCGGGACATCGCGCCGCGCAGCACGCTGTAGAGCGGCACGGCCTTGCCCCACTGGCGTCCGGGACGCGCGCCGCCGAGGACGGCGATGCTGTCGGCGAGCCGGCCGACCAGGGCGTTGCCGTGGTCGAGCCGGAGCAGGTCGTCGAAGACGGCCGGGTCCTCGCCGTGGCGGTCCTCCATCTCGCGCAGGTCCTGGGCCTGGCGGTGGACGATCGCCTGGACGCGGCGGGCGATGTTGACGAAGGCGCGCTGCGCCGACTCGCGCAGCCCCTCCTCGTTGTCGACCGCCTCGAGCACCGTGCGCAGGGCGGCCTGGGCCGCGGCGCGGAACTCGGGGGTGGTGGTGCCCGGCCGCGGAGCCAGGTCCTCCAGGATGTCCTCGAAGAACTCGCCGCGCTGGATGCGGGTGACCGCTTCCGGCAGCAACTTCTCGGCGAGCAGCAGGATCTGGACCTCCTGCTCGGCGAGGCGCTGCTGCAGGGCGGCCTCCGTGGCGCGCTGCTGGACGCGGAGCCGGTCCAGGGCACGGCCACGCCGCGCCGTCTCGGCGCTCAACGCGCCGACCGCGAGGGCGGCGACGACTCCGGCCACGGCGACGGACCAGCGGGCCGAGGCGGGGACGAGCAGCACGGCCACCAGGGTGGCCAGAGCGAGGACGACGGGCAGGGCGAGGAGTGTACGACGTTCGGCGATACCGGGTGATCCAGTTGGAACCATCTGGGTCCTTGGGGCGGAATGGCGGGAGTATGGCAGGACTTCGCGCGTGAACGACGGGCAGCATAGTGACTTCAGGTGAAGCCTGAAGCGGAATCAATATGCTTTTGGCATATTGACTCTGACGCTCCGTCAGTTTGCTAGGGTACGCACCGTCGCGAAGGTGTCCGCCTCCAGGGGGCCCTTGTCCGAGCGGTACCGCAGGACGCGCGCGAAGCGCAGGGCGAGTCCGCCGGGGTAGCGCGGGCTGGTCTGCAACCCGTCGAACGCGATCTCCACGACGAGTTCCGGACGCACGTGCACGGTCCAGTCGTCGCGGTGCGTCTCGCGGGCGAGCAGCTCGCGGGTCTGCCATGCGAGCAGTTCGTCGGTGAGCCCCTTGAAGGTCTTGCCGAGCATCACCCAGGGGCCCAGCTCCTCGTCGCCGCGGGCGCCGAGGTGCAGGTTGGACAGCCACCCGCGGCGTCGGCCGCTGCCCCACTCCGCGGCGAGGACGACCAGGTCCAGGGTGTGCCGGGGCTTGACCTTGATCCAGCCGGCCCCGCGCCGGCCGGCCTGGTAAGGGGCCGTCAGATCCTTGACGACCAGGCCCTCGTGGCCTCGGGACAGGGCCTCCCGGAAGAACCCGGCGGCCTCGTCCGGGTCCCCGGTGACGGTGCGTCGGACCAGCAGTGCGGGGGGAGCCGAGTCGGCGAGGGCCGCGAAGCGCTCCGTCGCCGGGCGGTCCAGGAGGTCGTCGCCGTCGCGGTGCAGCAGGTCGAAGAAGTTCACACTCAGGGGTACTTCGGTGCGCAGTCGGTTGACGTCCTGACGCGAGGCGGTGCGGGCGGCCGTCACCTGGAAGGGGCGCGGCCGGCCCTCGGGGTCGAGCGCGATGGCTTCGCCGTCCAGGACGGCGGAGCGGACCGGCAGGGCCAGGGCCGCCTCGACCACCTCGGGAACGCGGGCGGTGATGTCGTCCAGGCTGCGGGTGAAGACGGCGACGTCTCCGCCGTCGCGGTGCACCTGTACCCGGATGCCGTCCAGCTTCCAGTCCAGGACCGCCGGGGTGATCCGCTCCAGTGCGGTCGGCAGGTCGGGTGCCGAGGCGGCGAGCATCGGGCGTACCGGGCGGCCGAGTTGGAGGCCGAAGGCGCGTAGTGCGGGAGCTCCGCCGGTGACCGCGGCGGCGGCCACGGCGGCGGCCGAGCCGCGGAACATCAGCGCCCGGCGCACGTCCGCCACCGGTACCCCGGCGGCCTTGGCCACCGCGTCGCCGACCAGGGCGTCGAGGGCGCCCTGGCGCAGGTCCCCGACCAGCACCGCCCGCAGGAAGTCCTGCTCGACCGCCGTGGCGCGGGCGAAGAGGCCGTCGAGCAGGGCGCGGCGGACGGCCTGCGAGCCCGGCCCCTGGGCCTGCGCGAGTTGCAGCAGGACCGCCTCGGTCTCGGCGATGCCGAGGGTGGGCCGCTCGGCCGGAGGGGGCAGCTCGCGCAACGAGGCCCAGCCGACGCCGACGCGCATCCGGCGGGACTCGCCGGACAGCAGCGAGACGGCGGCGCGCAGGTCGGCCTCGTCCAAGTCCCGGAACAGGGTGGCCAGGAGCGCCACCTTGGCATTGCGCCCGGCTTCCGATCCGGTCGCCCGGGAGGTCTCCGCAACCCGCTGCAGCAGCATGGGCCCATTCTCACCGGGGGCCCCGCTCACGGCGAGTGTCAACTGACGGTTGACATCCCTTCGCATGTCAACCTATGGTTGACATATGAGCCAACCGCTTCCGTTCACGAGTCCCGTGCGCCTCGACGACCTGATCGAGGCCATCAAGAAGGCCCACCAGCAGCCGCTCGACCAGCTCACCGACGCCGTGATCGCGGCCGACCACCTGGGGGAGCTGGCCGACCACCTGATCGGCCACTTCGTCGACCAGGCCCGCCGCTCCGGGGCGTCCTGGGCCGACATCGGCAAGAGCATGGGCGTCACCCGCCAGGCCGCCCAGAAGCGCTTCGTGCCCAAGGAGGGCGGCGAGCCGGCCGAACTCGACCCAGCGGCCGGGTTCGCCCGGTTCACCCCGCGCGCCCGCAACGTCATCGCCGCCGCGCAGAACGAGGCGCACGCCGCCGGCAGCGCCCAGATCACCCCGGCGCACCTGGTGCTCGGCCTGCTCGCCGATCCCGACGGCCTGGCCGCCCAGGTGATCACCGGGCTCGGCGCGACCCTCGACGGCGTCCGTGCGAACGCCACCGCCGCACTGCCGCCCCGGGTCGAGCAGCCGCCTGCGGTCACCCCGTACGACGGCCCCTCGCGCAAGGCCCTGGAGCTGACCTACCGTCAGGCGCTGCGCCTGGGCCACAACTACATCGGCACCGAGCACATCCTGCTCGGGCTGCTGGAGCAGGAGGACGGCACCGGTCCGTTGCATGCGGCCGGCGTTGACCGCGAGCGCGTCGAGCAGGCGGTGGTGCAGACGCTGGCCGCCATCACCTCCGTCAGGACCCAGCCTCCGGGCGCCTGACCGGGGCGAGCCGCCGGCCGGGGTCGGGCGGTCACCCGGCGGCCGCGCCGGGGTTGCGGCGGATCAGCGCATCGACGAGTGCGTGCCCGGGATAGTCAGTGAACACGATGCCGGTGCGCGGATCCGCTCCGCCGGCCAGGCGGTCGAGCAGCCGCTGGTTCTCGCCCGTGCCCCACAGGTAGCCCCCCGCGACGTCGGCGGGGCCGGCGCCGAAGGGCGCGCAGTTGGCCGAGGTGTACGTGGTCCACAGGTGGCCCGACGTGTCCGCGCTCGCGCGGTCCAGGTTGGCCTGGACCTCCGACCACTTCGCGCCGAGGTCGCACTGCTGGTAGTCGTTCTCGACGTACCGGCCCCAGTCGCCGGTGGTCAGGTCGGTCAGGCCGTATCCCGGGTAGACCTCACCGCGCGGGCCGGTGAAGGCCGTCAGCACGACGTGACCGCGGACCTGGCTCAGGGCGGGCGTGGCGGCGGTGCTGCTGCCCGTGACGCCGGGCGCCCAGAACAGGCCCGGATAGCGGGCCAGGTAGCCGCGGAAGACGGCCTGACGCTGATCCGCCGTCAGATCGCCCGGGTCGTCCGCGCAGTGGCCGATGGAGCTGCTGCCGCTGCCGCCCTCGGTGCTGTCGCCGTCGCACTCGCCGTGCAGGTTGAGCAGCACGGTCTCGCGCGGGTGGTCGGCGAGGAAGGCCGCCAGTCGGGTGAGCACGTCGTCGAAGTTGGCGTTCTGGTAGACGTCGGTGTGGTGGATCGCGAACGCGGTGCCGCCGTCGACCACGCGCACCCGGATGTCCACCACCCGGATCCCGGCGAGGAGTTGGGCGGTGAGCGTCTGCGCGCCGTCGCCGTGGTCCTCCTGCGCCTCGTAGGCCCACGGTGCCAGGCCGCCGTGGATGGCGAGCGTGTCATGGGTGCCGGGCAGGGACAGGGTCGCCAGCCCGGTGGCGTCCGGGACGGAAGCCATCCAGTCGGGGTGGCTGCCCCCGGTCAGGCTGTTGAACGCGCCGGTGGAGCCCGAGGGTTGGGCCACGGCGGGGGTGCTCGCGGGGAGCAGCGCGCCGAGCCCGAGGGCGAGGGCGGAGAGTGCGGTGAGAGCCGGGCGCAGGCGGGGCATGAGGGCGCCTTCCTGATGGGCCACCGGTGCTACCGGGCGGTAGCCGGATCCCTCAGGCTGGCGTGCTCCCGTCAACTGCATCAAGGGTCCGACAGGGTGGCTGGGTGCCGGGCGGTGACGCGCGGTCGGCGCAAGCCTCGACGGGCGGTACGGCGGAACGGGGGCTCGGGGTAGCCCACATGGACACCTGGGCGTGCGTCTCCGATTGCCGCTCCGTGGACGGGCGGGCGACGGTGGGCGGGCGAGGTCGGCCGACCGCAGCTCAGTGCGGCAGAGGGCAACGATGCCCCCGCCGAGTCATGTTCGAGACATGGAGGAACAGCGCACATGCGTCCCACACGCCCCCGCACCGCCCTGGTCGCGCTGATCACAGCGGCCGCCGTCACCGCAGGCGGCGCCGCGACCGCCGCGACGGCTCTGGCCTCCGGGGCCGCGCCGCAGCCCGCCACGGCCGGCCACGCCACGCCCCAACTCCCGGTCGCCGCACCGGATCCCGCCAAGCAGATCGCCGGCCTCGGCGCCCTCGGTGCGGTCACCCAGCAGGTGCAGAGCCTGGTCGGCGCGGCGACCGGCAAGACCCCGCCGAGCCCGGCGGACCTGCAGGCGCAGGCGGACAAGGTGAAGTCCGCGCTCGACACGCTGGTCGCCACCGTCCCGGCCCCGGCGACGGCACGCGGCACGGCGGAGCGCCCGCCCGGTGACCTGGTCCCGCTGCCGAGCCCGTCGCTCAGCGCTCCGGTGCCGGTCCCCAATCCGGTGAAGGACGCGGCTGCCAAACTGCAGGCCGACGTGGCCGCCCTGCTCGACGCGGTCAAGTCCGCCGACCCGACGAAGGTCGTCGCCGCGGTCGCCGCCATCGCCACCGACACGCTGGCGCTGGCCGTCGCCACGGTGACCGGCCTGGGTGGAACCCTGCCCGTGTGACGCGCCGTCCGCGCCCGCGCCGCCCTCTCGGGCGGCGCGGGCGCGCTGCGGCTCAGCCCTTGAGGCCGCTCAGCTGCTTCGCCAGGTCCACCGTGTCGGAGGGGGCGGGCGGAGTGACGGTGACCGGGGTGTTGCTGTAGTCCGAGTAGTCGATCGTGACGTCCATGACGACCTTGGCCGTGGCCGGGGTGCTCTGGTGGATCTTCACCGGCCGGTTCTGGCCGTCCACCCACAGGTCCACGTTCATGGTGTCGATGCCCAGCTTGGCGTCCTGGTCGAGCACGGACTTGAGGTCGGCGTCCAGCCCCTGCTTGGCCGCGGCCTTGGCCAGGTTCACCGTGCCCGCGTAGTGGGTGGCGGTCACGCCGTTCACCGTCTCCGTGCCGACGCGCTTGAGGTCGTTGGAGGACGTGGCGAGCTTGACCTGGCTGGCCGGGTCCTGCCCGCTGGCCTTGTTCAGCTGCTGGGCCATCGCCCGGCCGGCCGCCCCCATGGACGAGAAGTCGAGCTTCATCCAGTGCTTGCCGTCCATGCCCTTCGGGGCGGCGCCGGTGAAGCCCATGTACATCGTCGTGCCGGTCATCAGCGTGCGGATGTCGGACGACCCGAGCTGGGCCGCCAACTGCGAGCTGTGCATGGTCATATCCATCGCCAGCGGCTTCCAGGACATCGCGCCGTCGCCGGTCACGTTCACGTTGTTGCCCTGGACCTGGATCTTCTCGTCCAGCGAGATCTTGACCGAGCGGTACTGCTGGGTGGACTTCGTGGTCAGCGCCATCGCCTCGGCCACGCTCTGCACGGCCTTGTCGACGCCCTTGGCGGCGGTGGTCCCGGTGCCGGCCGTACCGCCGCAGGCCGCCAGGCCGAGCAGCCCGACGCCCGCCACCGCGGCCGTACAGTACGTCTTGACGGTGCGCATGAGGGTCCTCCCCCTGAGAAGTGTCTGTGCGAACCAGGACGCTACACCCGCGCACTGACGGATCGTCGGCCCGGTGACGAACAGCACGTCGACTATGACCGGACTGCAACATTCACCGGCGGCGGTCGGCCCCGAGTCCTCGCCGACCGGTCGGGTGCACTGCGGTCGTGTCCGGACGGTGCCCGTGGAAGAGTGGAGCCACCTCCCGCGGATCTCCGGCGGCACAGAGGGGAGCGCATGGAACCCGACGCAGCACTCGACCGCATCGCCTTCCTGCTGGAGCGGAGCGGGGCCGAGACCTACCGGGTCCGCGCCTTCCGCACCGCCGCCGCCGAAGTGCGCCGGGTCGACCGGACCGAACTCCGATCGCTCGCGAATGCGGGCGAGTTGACGGTGCTTCCGGGCGTGGGCGCGAAGACCGCGCAGGTGATCTCCGAGGCGCTGGCGGGCAAGGTCCCCTCCTATCTCGCGGACCTGGAGCAGCGACCGGCCGCTGTGGACGGCGTCGCCGGGGGAGCGGAGCTGGAGGCGCTGCTGCGCGGCGACTGCCACAGCCACTCCGAGTGGTCCGACGGCGGCAGCCCCATCGAGGTGATGGCGGAGGCGGCGCGGCAGCTGGGCCGCGAATGGCAGGTGCTCAGCGACCACTCGCCGCGGCTGACGGTGGCACGCGGGCTCTCCCCGGACCGGCTGCGGCAGCAGCTGGACGTGGTCGCCGCCGTCAACGCCGAGTACGAGCGGCAGGGCGTCGACTTCCGGCTGCTGACCGGCATCGAGTGCGACATCCTCGACGACGGCTCCCTGGACCAGGAGGACGAACTGCTGGAGCGGCTGGACGTGGTGGTGGCGTCGGTGCACTCCAAACTGCGCATGGAGGCGCGGCAGATGACGCCCCGTCTGCTGGCGGCGGTCGCCAATCCGCACACGGACGTCCTC
Source organism: Streptacidiphilus monticola (assembly GCF_042658505.1). Taxonomy (NCBI): domain Bacteria; kingdom Bacillati; phylum Actinomycetota; class Actinomycetes; order Kitasatosporales; family Streptomycetaceae; genus Streptacidiphilus; species Streptacidiphilus monticola. The sequence continues at coordinate 40,032 of NZ_JBHSQJ010000013.1, forward strand.
GGCCACTGCACGGGCCGGCAGATCACCGGGAGGCTCCGGCCCCCGTCCGAGTTCGACGTGGACGCCGTGCTGGCCGCGTGCGCGGAGCACGGCACCGCCCTGGAGATCAACTCACGGCCGGACCGGCTGGATCCGCCGATGGCGATGCTGAAGCGGGCCGCGGAGATCCCGGAGTTGCTGTTCAGCGTGGACAGCGACGCGCACGCCCCGGGGCAGCTCGCGTGGCAGCGGTACGGCTGCGCCCGCGCGGAGGAGGCGGGCATCGCTCCGGAGCGGGTGATCACGACGTGGTCGAGGGAGCAACTTCTGGAGTGGGCGAGGTAGTTGCAGGCCCCGTCAGGGGCGCGAGGAACTGCGCGAGCGACGCACCAACCGGGGAGGTTCGTCCTGCACACGGGGCCGGACCTCCCCGGGGGGGGGTGTGTGTTGCTCGCGCAGTTCCTCGCGCCCCCGTAGGGGCCCCTGACGGGCCCCTACGGGGCCGGGCGGCGGGCGCGGCTGGGTTGGACCCGGGGGGGCTCGCCGGGCATCTTGGGGTACTCCGGGGGATACGGCAGATCGCCCAGGCCGTGCTCGTGCTCGTCGCGCCGTGCGAGCTCCAGTGCCGCGTCGAGGCGGCAGGGGGCGGAACCCATCGCCGCGTGCACGTCGCCGACCTCCGCGTAGCGGCGGGGCATGGTCACCAGGTCGAAGTCGCGCGGCACCGCCGCGTCCAGCTCCTCCCAGCGCAGCGGCGCGGAGACGGGGGCGTGGGGGAACGGGCGGACCGAGTACGCGGAGGCGATCGTGCGGTCGCGGGCGGTCTGGTTGTAGTCGACGAAGATCTTCTCGCCGCGCTCCTCCTTCCACCACTTCGTGGTCACCTGGTCCGGCATCCTCCGTTCCAGCTCCCGGGCCACGGCGATCGCGGCCCGCCGCACCTGCACGAAGGTCCACTCCGGGACGATGGGCACGAAGACGTGCAGGCCCCGCCCGCCCGAGGTCTTCGGCCACCCTTCCAGGCCCAACTCCTCCAGAAGCGGCCGCAGTTCGTGCGCCGCGCGGACGGCGTCCGCGTAGTCCGTGCCCGGCTGCGGGTCGAGGTCGATGCGCAGTTCGTCGGGGCTGTCGGTGTCGTCGCGGCGGACCGGCCACGGGTGGAAGGTGAGGCAGCCGCGGTTGGCCGCCCAGACCACCGCCGCGGTCTCCGTGGGACACATCTCGTCCGCGAACCGGCCGGAGGGGAAGGAGATGCGCGCGGTGGGGATCCAGTCCGGCATGTCCTTGGGCGCCCGCTTCTGGAAGAAGGACTCGCCGCCCACGCCCTCGGGGTAGCGCTCAAGAGTGGTCGGCCGGTCGCGCAACGCGCGGAGGATGCCGTCGCCGACGGCCAGGTAGTACTGGGCGAGGTCCAGCTTGGTCAGGCCGCGCTCGGGGAAGTAGACCTTGTCCGGATGGGTGATCCGCACCGTCCGCTCGCCGACCTGGAGTTCCTGCGCGTCGCTCATGCCGTCACGTTAGGCCGGGCCCGGTGGGTGCGCCTGCCGAGCGACGGCCGGTGGGCGGACGCACAATCGCGGTATGGATCTTCCGGTGATGCCCCCGGTGCTGCCGATGCTGGCCAAGTCCGCCACGCGGATCCCGTCCGGCATGCAGTACGAGGCCAAGTGGGACGGCTTCCGGGCGCTCGTGTTCCGCGACGGCCCCGAGGTGGAGATCGGCAGTCGCAACGGCAAGCCGCTGACCCGGTACTTCCCCGAACTGGTGGACGCGCTGCGGGCGAACCTGCCGAACCGGTGCGTCGTCGACGGGGAGATCGTCATCGCCCGTGACGGGCGGCTGGACTTCGACGCGCTGACCGAGCGCATCCATCCGGCGGAGTCGCGGGTACGGCTGCTCGCGGAGACCATGCCCGCGTCGATGGTCGTCTTCGACCTGCTGGCGCTGGACGACCGGGACCTGATGGAGGTTCAGCAGCGGGAGCGCCGCGAGCTGTTGGAGCAGGCGCTGGCCGACGCCGGGCCCCCGGTGCACCTGGCGCCGGCCACGCTGGACCAGGCGGTGGCGCAGCAGTGGTTCGAGCAGTTCGAGGGCGCCGGCCTGGACGGGGTGGTCGCCAAGCCGCTGGACCTGCCCTACCGCCCGGACCAGCGGGTGCTGGTCAAGGTCAAGCACGAGCGGACGGCGGACTGCGTGGTCGCGGGCTTCCGCTGGCACAAGAGCGGGCCGGTGCTGGGCTCGCTGCTGCTCGGCCTCTACAACGGCGAGGGGCGGCTGCAGCACGTGGGGGTGTGTGCGTCCTTCCCCATGAAACGCCGTCAGGAGCTGGTCGCGGAGCTGGAACCGCTGCGGATGGAGACGGTGGCCGGCCACCCGTGGGCCGAGTGGGCGGACGCGGAGGCCCAGGAGAAGGACCGGCTCCCCGGCGGCCAGAGCCGCTGGACCGGGAAGAAGGACCTGAGCTGGCAGCCGCTGCGCCCGGAGCGGGTCGTCGAGGTCGCCTACGACCACATGCAGGGCGACCGCTTCCGGCACACGGCGCAGTTCCGCCGCTGGCGCCCCGACCGCGAGCCGCGCAGTTGCACGTACACCCAACTGGAGGAACCCGTCAGCTACGACCTCGCCGACGTCCTCACGCCGTAGCGCTCCGCCCGGCCGGATCGGCGGGGCCCGGAGGACGGGGGGAGAATGACGCCAGGGCTCCCAGTACAGGAAGGAGCGGTCATGGCCACGTTCATGGACGTACACAGCGGCATGACCGGCATCACCGAGGAGCAGTTGAAGGAGGCGCACGCGGCGGACCTGGCCATCGAGGGCGACGAGGGGGTCCACTTCGAGCACGCCTGGATGGACCCGAAGTCCGGCAAGGTCTTCTGCCTGTCGACGGGACCGGACCGGGAGGCGGTCATGCGGGTGCACGAGCGGGCCGGGCACCCGACCTCGGAGGTGTACGAGGTGCCGATCGAGGTGTGAGCCCGGACGCCGGACGCCCGGCGACGTGGAAGGGTGCCTGGCCCCGCCGAGCCGGCGGGACCGGGCACCTGCCGCGTCACTTGGCCAGCAGGGCCGCCGTCTCCCGCAGCGCGTCGTCCAGCGGCTCGGGGGCGAGCCCGAACTCGGCCTCCGCGGCCCGGGAGTCGATGGTGAAGGGGCGGACGAACTGGTAGCGGGTGTGCCGCAGTTCGCGGACCATCGGGTCGAACAGGCCGTAGGTCCACAGCGCCGGGTAGGGCAGCACGGTGAGCTTGGGCGCCGGGAGTCCGTTGACCTCGGTGAAGCGGGTGGCCAGCTGACGCACCGTCAGCGGCGCGTTGGTGGGCACGTGCCAGACCCGGCCCCAGGCGCGCTCCTCCCCGGACACCACGGTCAGCAGCTTCGCCACGTCGTTGATCGAGGTCCAGCTGTGCGGGACGTCCAGGGCGGTCGGCGTGTAGGCGCGTTTGCCGGCCAGCAGCGGGGCGCCGATAGCGAAGGTGAAGATGCTGTTGGCCTGGATGTAGTCGCTCGCGCGGACCTCCACCGCGCGGACCCGCCCGGCCTCGTGCGCGGACCTGATGGTCTCCCACATCTCCGCGCGCAGGCGGAGCTTGGGGTGGGTGGCGACGACGGGGGTGGACTCGCTGATCGGGCCCTGGCTCGCGTCGTAGCCGTAGAGGTTGCTCATCACCGCGTAGACCGCGCCGGTGCGCTCGGCGGTGGTGAGCAGCGCGGCGGCGAGCGGCGGCCAGTCGGTGAACCAGCGGTAGTAGAGCGGGCTGGCGCAGTTGTAGAGGGCGGCGGCGCCGGTGGCGAGTTCGGTGAGCCGGTCGGCGTCGGTGGCGTCCGCCGCGACCCGCTCCACGGCCGGGTGCTCGGGGCCGCCGCCGCTGCGCGTGACGATCCGGACTTGCTCGCCGCGCTCGGCCAGCTGCAGGGCGGTGGCGGACCCGATGGGTCCGGCGCCGACGATCACGTGGAGCGCCATGGGTGTTCACCTCGTGTGGGGAGTGCTGCGGACTGCTGCTCTGTTCCGAGAGCAATGATCTGGTACCGGCGCTCTCCCTGTCAAGAGCACTGCTCTCGCATCAGTGCGGTGCTTCATCGGACCTGCCGCCGACGGCCGCGGTCAACGCCAGCGCGCCCAGGGTGATCACCGCGCCGAGCATCAGCGCGGCCGCCTCCGCGTCGTCCAGCAGGTGCGACTGGGTACCGAGCGCCGCCGCCGAGACGGGGATGCCCATCTGCGCCGCCGCGACCACACCGGCCCGCAGCGGCTGGCCGGTCAGCCGCATCGCGGCGTGGACGGCGAGCGCGGCCAGGCCGAGCAGTGCGCCGAGGAGCAGGTCGGCCGGATGCCGCCCGAGCTGACGCAGGTTCAGCGAGGCGCCGAGCCAGAGGAAGAACAGGGGGCCGAGGAAGCCCTCCGTCAGTGCGAAGAGCTGCTTGGCGAGGCGGCGCGGCTCGCCCACTCCGGCCACCGCCAGGCCGAGCGTGAAGCCCGCCAGCATGATCGAGACATGGGTGGCCACCGCGAGCGCGGCCAGTGCGAACAGCAGGGCCAGGCTGAACCGCAGCTCCAGGGCGAAGCCGCGCGCCTGGGAGAGCCGGTGCACGCGCCGCCGCCAGCCGCGCTGCTCGACCTGACGCAGGATCAGGAACGCCGCGAACGCGCAGCCGACCACGGCCAGCGCGCCGAGCGCCGCCCGCCCCGCATGGGCGGGGTCGATCACCAGCGGCAGGGCGATGCTGCACGCCGTGTCCGCCACGGCCACCTGGGGCAGCAGTTGCAGGACGGCGGCGTCGCCGAGACGCAGCGAGTCGAGCGCGGGGAGGATCACCGCCGCGGAGGAGGAGGCGAACAGCACCGTGTACAGGGCGGTGTGGCCGGTGTGGAACGCCCGGGCGAGCGCCCAGGCCGGGAGCAGGGCGAGCCCGGCCACCGCGGCGGCGCGCAGCGCTCCGGCGCCCAGTCCCGACCGCAGGCGCCGGTCCCGGACCGGGACATGGGCTCCGGCGACGAACATCACCAGTGCGAAGCCGATGTCGGCCAGGAAGGTGAAGGTCCGGTCGTGCGGGTCCAGGTAGCCGGCGAGGGTCGGCCCCAGGAGGACGCCGGCCAGCAGCTCGCCCAGCACCACCGGAAGGTGCCAGCGGCGCGGCAGGGCCAGCAGCGGTCCCAGGACGGCGGCCAGGGAGACCACCGCCAGCGTGGCGAAGCTCAGCGCCGCTCACCTCCGCTCCACGCCCCCGGGGCGCCCCTGCTCGGCCGGGCCCCCGACAGCCTTACCCTGCGCGGCGGCTGACATGCCGTCAAACCGTGGCGTCCAGTGGAGGCCGGTCCTCCGGGGGAGTGTCCTCCGGGGCGTCGTCCTCGACGTGGTCACCGGAGTCGTCGGCCATGTCCCGGAAGCCGTGGAAGCCCGGGAAGTCGTCGAAGTCGTCCGGGTCGTCGTCCTCGACCTCCAGGGCGCGGTAGCGCAGCGGGACCGGGGCGAGGCCGTCGAGGCCGGGCAGGAGATCTTCCAGGCGCTCGGCGGTGAGCAACTCGCGTGCCTCCCCGTACTCCTCGCGGGCCAGCAGGAGCAGCAGTTCCTCGGCGAACTCCTGGACCTCCTCCTCGTACGGCAGGTCGCGGCCGTAGGCCGTGCGGGGACTGCGACCCCGCAGCGGAGCCCGGCCCGCCAGGGCCTCCCGCAGCCTGTGCCGCGCCTCCTCGTGGCGTCGCTCCCGCACCGCGGCGACGGCGAGCCAGACGTCGCGCAGGTCGGTCCGGTCCACGTCCAGGGCGGCCAGCTCCCCCAGATCCGTGGGCAGTTCGGCGAGCAGGGCCCGGCAGGCGAGGTAGAGCCGCAGGTCGGGATCCGGGTTCGGGTCCAGTTCGCGGGCGGTGATCAGGGCGTGGCGGACCACCTCGGGGTCCTCGTCGTCCCACCAGGCTGCCTGCAGCTCCAGGTGCACCACGAAGGGGCGCACCTGTGCGCAGCCCAGCTCCGCCGCCCGGCGGAAGTGCTCCCGGGCGGTGTCGAACTTCGCCTGCCGCAGGGCCATCGCGCCGACGTCGCACCACCAGTCCGCCTCGTCCAGCGGGCCCAGCGCGACGAGCAGCTCCATCGGCGGATCGGCGATCCGGGCCTCGATGCGGGCCTCGGCGAGGGCCAAGCGGAAGTCGGGCGGCAGGTCCTCGGCGGGGCGGCTCCGGCAGCGGTCGGCCAGGCGGGCGTCCAGTCCCCGGCCGGTGACGCCGAGGTCCTTGTCCAGGTCGGCCAGGACATTGCCGGAGAGCTGGACCCTGGTCGCCAGCCAGGTGTCGAGGGCCTCGTCCAGGAAGGCGTCGGTGAGCGCGTCCGGGTGGGCGGCCGTGTGGACGAAGATCGAGCGCAGCGCCAGCCCCGGGTCCTCCGAGACCGCCCGGAGCCACTGCTCCCGGAGCAGCGGCAGCAGCGGGGCCCGGCGCTCGGGGGCCAGGCCCAGCAGGAGTCGGGCGCCCTCCAGTCTCCGCCGGGCACCCACGTAGTCCCGGTCCGCCAGCGCGAACAACTTCCTGGCCTTCCGTACCGTCAGGACGTCCACCACGACCCCCGTCCGCTCGCTCTCGCCCCGGTGACACACCGTCATGATCCCGAGCGCCAGGATACGTTCGCGGTCAAGGCGGGGGCGGCCCGGGAGGCGAGCCGCATCCCGGTCGTCCGCTTCGCTCTGCTTGGATGGCGGCATGAACGACTCGCTCACCGCGGACACCATCCGCATCACCGGCCACGACGGGGACGAGATCGAGGCCTACTTCGCGCAGCCGCTCAGCAGCGCGGCGCGCGGCGGCGTGGTGGTGATCCACCACCTTCCCGGCTACGACCGGGCCACCAAGGAGATCACCCGCCGCTTCGCCGAACTCGGTTTCGACGCGGTCTGCCCCAACCTCTACACCCGCGAGGCCCCCGGGGCCGACCCGGCAGACGCCGCCGCGGTGGCCCGGGCGCAGGGCGGCGTCCCGGACGAGCGGCTGGTCGGCGACGTCGCCGGGGCCGCCCAGTTCCTCCGCCAACTCCCCAGCAGCAACGGCAAGGCGGGTGTCATCGGGTACTGCTCCGGCGGACGCCAGAGCGTGCTGGCCGCATGCCACCTGGATCTGGACGCGGCGGTCGACTGCTACGGCGCCTTCGTGACCGGTACCCCGCCGCAGGACTACCCGCTGCAGGTGCGCAACCTGGTCGAGGACCTGCCGCAGCTGCGCTGCCCGCTGCTCGGCCTGTTCGGCGCGGAGGACCGTTTCCCCGGCCCGGAGCAGGTCGCCGAGCTGGAGCGGATCCTCGACCTCAACGAGAAGACCTACGAGTTCCACACCTACGAGGGCGCCGGCCACGCCTTCTTCGCGACGGACCGCCCCTCCTACAACGTCGCCGCCGCGAACGACGGCTGGGAGCGGATCGCCGCGTTCTTCCGGACCCACCTGGAGGCCTGAGCATGTGCACCTACACGACCGTGCGCACCGAGGTCGACGGCAGCGCCAAGGGGCCGGGCGGCGCCTGGTTCCATGTCTCCCGCGCCACCGTGTACTTCGACCACCCGGTGCACGCCATGGCCGAGCACACGCTGAACATCGACTTCGCCGACCCGGACCGCGACCCGGCCAAGCGCGTCGCGCTAGAGCTGACGGCCGAGTCCGCCCGTGCGCTGGTCGCCGCCATCCAGGAGGCGCTGGCGGCCGTCCCGGAGGAGTTGCGCAGCTGAGCGGGAGGGAGCGGGACCGCATGAGCGCGCTGCTCGCCGCGCTCGCGCGGGGCGGCGGTGACTCTCCGGGCGCGCTGGTGGGGCGGGCGCCCACCGCGGTCGCCCTGTTCGACCGCGCCCTGGTCTGCCGCTGGGTCAATCCCGCGTTCGAGGAGATGACCGGGACGGCGGCGTCGGGACTGCTGGGTCGGGCCGGGGCGGAGGTGCTCGCCGCCTGGGCGGGCGCGCCCGAACTGCTGGCCGTCACCCTCGCCGAGGGGACCGCCGGACAGCTGGCCGGGACCGTGCCGGACCGCCCGGGCGGCGACGGCTGGTGGTGGATCTGCGCCTGCGCCCCACTGGAGGAGGCCGGGCGCGAGCCGTTCGGGGTCGCGGTGTACGCACTGGCCGCCAGAGCGGCTCCACGGGACGAACTCGTTTCGGCCCAGGCCCGGTTGGCCGTGCTGGCCGAAGCCTCGGAACGCATCGGCAGCAGCCTGGACGTGGAGACGAGCAGCGGCGAACTCGCCCGGTTCGCCGTACCCCGCTTCGCCGACCTGGTGACCGTCGAGCTGCTGACCGATCCGCAGGCGCCGGGAGGAACGGCCGCCGGGCCGGTGCGCGCGGAACGCACCGCCGTCGCCGACGCGACGGGCGCGGCCGCGGCAGCCGATCCGCCGCTGCGGCACGGCCGGGGCGTGCGCTACTCCCCGCAGGACGCCGCCGCACGCAGCCTGCGTGAGCGCCGGGTGGTGCTCTCCGCCGCGCTGCTGAGCGACGAGGACCTCGCGCAGTGGAGCACCGATCCGGCGCTCCGAGCCGGGTACACGGCGGCCGGGATCGGCACCGCGCTGGTCGTCCCGCTGCACACCCGCGGGCGGACCCTGGGCGTGCTCACGGCCGGACGCGCACGGACCCGGCCCGGGGGAGCCGCGTTCAGCGAGGCCGAGGTGCAGGTGCTGCGGGACGTCGCCGACCGGGCGGCCGTCAGCCTCGACAACGCCCAGCGTTACGCCCGCTCCCAGGGCATCACGCTGGACCTGCAGCGGGCCCTGCTGGCGGAGCCCGGCAGCCCGCACCCCAACCTCCAACTCGCCACCCGGTACCGCCCGTCGGGCACGGCGACCATGGTCGGCGGGGACTGGTTCGAGACCATCAGGCTCTCGTACGGCCGCACTCTGCTGGTCATCGGCGACGTCATGGGCCACGGCGTGGAGGCGGCCGTGGACATGAGCGCCTACCGCTCGATGCTGCGCTACGTCGCGGCGACCGACCTGCCGCCGCACCGGATCCTGCTCCAAGTGGACGCGCTCACGGCGGAGAACGAGGCCACCCGCCCCGCCACCTGCCTGCTGGCCCTCGTCGATCCGGGGCGGGCCCGGTGCACCTTCGCCAGCGCCGGGCACCTGCCGCCCGCGCTGTTCGGCGTCGCCGAAGGGACGACCGAACTGCTCGACGTGCCCACCGGTCCGCCGCTCGGCACCGGACTGGGCGCCTACGAGTCGGCCGTGCACCCGCTGACGCCCGGTCAGGTCCTGCTGATGTGCACCGACGGACTGGTCGAACGCCGCGGCGAGGACATCGACGCGTCGCTGGCCCGGCTCACGGAGCTCCGCCCCGACCCGTCGGCCCCGTTGGACGCCCTGCTCGACCTGGTGCTCCGTCAGGTGGCCCCGGAGACGGCCGAGGACGACATCGCCGTGCTGGCCGCCCGGGTGAAGGGCTGAGCTCCGACAGCCGCTCGGGTGCTCAGCCCTGCGTCACGCAGGCGCCGGCACTGTTCGACCAGAGGCCCTGGAGGTCGAAGGTGCCCGTGGACAGCGGCACGTAGGCGTCCATGTTCTCGCACTCGTCGCCGATCTCGCCGCCGCTGCCGTTCCAGCCGATGCTGGGCCAGAAGTCGGTGACCGTCTCGGCGTACTCGTGCGTCTCGGTGGACTCGATGCCCGAGAGCAGCCGTCCGTCGGTGAGGGTGGTGCAGGCTCCGGCGCCGAGGTCGGGGATGTAGGGGAGGTTGGTGTAGGCGAGGGTGCCGTAGCTGGAGCTGGTCTTGTCGTGCCAGGCGCAGAAGCCGGTGTTGGGGAAGCCGTCGGGGTGGGTTCCCGTCGGGGAGACCACGACGTACTGGGCGTTGAGGTTGGGCGTCTGCGTGGTGTTGCCGAAGTGGGCGGCAGCTGCGGCGGCTTCGCCCGCGAGCTGGCTGGCGGTGGCCTTCGAGGGCGCGGCGGCGGCGTTGTCGAACCACACGCCCGCCAGCGGCGCGGCGGCGGGATGGGTGACGTGGACGCCGCTGCTCCCGCAGGTGGACGTGCCCTTGGGCACGCCCTCGCAGTACTGGGTGAGGATGGTGCCCCAGGTGTCCTGCGCGCCGTAGAGCCCGCGGAACATGCTCTGCAGGTCGGCGGCCACCCCGGCCGGGTCGCTCGACCACTGGGAACCCCAGAACACCAGGTACACCCGGGGGTTGGGCGACACCACACCGGTGCTCCGTGAGGAGCGGACGGTGAGGGTCGAGCCGGTCGCCGCCCGGGTCGCGGCGGGCGCGCCGCCGGCCCGCAGCGGCTTCACGCCGAAGTGGGCGGAGACGGAGAGCGACTGGCCCGCGGGAGCAGGTCGGGCCGTGGCGGCGGGCGCCAACGCGGTGGCTCCGAGCGCGGCGACGGCGAGCACGGCGGCGGAACGGAGGGCGGTCCTGAGGGAAGGCAGACGCACGGATTCCTCCTGGCGAGGGCGAGTTGGCGAGGCGCGAGGGCCAGGAGGTAATCAACCAGGCTGTGGTTCCTCTGTCTAGAACATGTCAGAAACCTGTGTGGGAAGGGAACTGACGGCACCTCAGAGCGCGCGTGCGGGAGGGGAGGAGGAGGCTGAGGACGTCAGTCCAGACGTCCGGGAGCGCCGTAGGGGATCCGGCCCGGAGGCGGAAGCGTGACGAGCAGCCAGACGGCCAGCCACGCATAGGCGTTGGCGCCCAGGAAGGCCGGAACGCCCGAGCTGTCGAAGCGCCACAGCCAGACCAGGCTGCTGCAGAGGACGACGTACACCGCACCGGCCGCGATCCGGTGGCCGCGCCGCACCAGCAGAGCGAGCGCGGGCAGCAGCCAGACCAGGTGGTGCACCCAGGTGACGGGGCTGAGCAGGCAGGCGGCCGCGCTCGTGAGGGCGAGGCCGGTGGCGTCGTCCGACCGGCGCACCCCGCGCAGCCAGAGGGCCAGGGTCACGGCGGCGAGTGCCAGCCAGAGCGGCGTGCCGCCGCCCGGGTCGCCCAGCCGGGCGACGACGCCGCGCAGCGACTGGTTGCTCACGTAGGACAGGTCGCCGATGCGGTGCGTGTCCCACAACTCCCGTGTCCAGTACCGGTGCGAGGCCCGCGGGGCGAGGAGCCAGGCGAGGGCGGAGGTGGCGGCGGCGGTCGTCGCGGCCAGGGCCGCGGCCCGATGCCGCCCGCCGGCCAGCAGTCGTCCGACGAACAGGAGGGGGGTCAGCTTGACGGCGGCGGCCACGCCGACCAGCACCCCGCACCAGCGGCCCAGCCGCTCGTCCAGCAGCACCAGCGCCAGCAGGAGCAGGTTGACCTGGCCGAAGCTGAAGGTGTCCCGGACCGGCTCCAGCATCACGAACAGGCATGCGGCCACCGCCAGGTGGCGGAGGCTCAGCCGTCCGAGCAGCAGCCGCAGGACCAGGAACGAGGCGGCGGTGTTGGCGAGGAACATCGCCGTCACCGCGGCCCAGCGCGGGACCAGGGCCAGTGGGGCGAGGCAGAGTGCGGCGAACGGCGGGTAGGTGAAGCCGTAGCCCGTGCCGGGCAGCCGGTACCCGTAGAGGCTGGTGCCGTGCAGGATCCAGGCACCCACCGCTCCGCGGTACACGTACAGGTCGAACCAGCCCCGGTAGAAGGGGACTTCGAGCATGAACAGGGTGGTCGCGGGGACCAGCAGCAGCGGCAGCGTCCAGGCGCGGACGGGGCGCGCGCTCATGCCGAGGCCATCCGCGGCCCCCGCGACGCGCGCAGGGCGAGCAGCGCCAGGACGGCCGTCCCGGCGCCGGCCACGGCGAGCGCCAACTGCCTGGCGTCCGGCGGGAATCCGCTCGGAAGCACGGTCAGGGAGAACAGGCAGCTGGCGGCCGCGGCGCACCGGCGGGTCCGGCCGGGAGGCGCCGCCGCGGCCAGCGGGACCAGTCCCCACAGCAGGTACCACGGGCGCAGGGCGGGACCGAGCAGCGCCAGGGCCAGCAGCACGAGGCCCAGCGCGTGCACCGGGCCGAGCCTGGCGCGATGGCGCCAGGCGGCCAGTGCGGCGCAGCAGGTGACGGCGAGTCCGGCCGCCCGCCAGGCGGGCAGGGCCTCCGGTCCGGCCAGAGGCGCCGTGAGCCGCCCGAGCAGACCGGTCAGGGACCAGTTGTCGCTCGTCACCGGGGTGCCGAGGGCACCGACCCAGCCGTAGCCGGTCCCTGCCGCCGCGGTCACGGCGGCGGCGGTGACCGCGGCCACGGCCAGGGCGCCGAGCAGTCCGCGCAGGGTGCGCAGACGGCCCGTCAGGTCCGCCGCCCATACCGACGCGACGACGCCGAGCCCGAGCGCGGCGGGTGCCTTGACCAGCGCGGCGAGGGCGACGAGGACGGCGGCGAGCACCGGACGCGAGTCGAGCGCGGCGCGCAGGGCGGCGGCGGCCAGCGCCAGCATCAGCGCGTCGTTGTGGGCTCCGGCCACCAGGTGGAGCAGGACCAGCGGGTTGAGCGCCCCGAGCCACAGGGCTGCCGCCGGGTCGACCCCGCACCGGCGCGCCAGCGGCGGCAGCAGGGCGGCCAGGAGCACCACCGCGGCGAGGGCGAGCAGGCGCAGCCCGAGCACTCCCGTGGGCTCGAGGGCGTCGGCCACGGTGAGGAAGACCGGGCCGTACGGCGCGGGCGTGTGCCGCCAGGCGGGGGCGACGTCCCGCAGCAGCGGACCGCCGAGGAGGTCCGGGCCGTGCAGGTAGACGTCCATCCCGGCCCGTGCCATGGCGCCCTGGGCCACGTAGCTGTAGACGTCCCGGCTGAACAGCGGCGGCGCGGCGAGCAGCGGGGCCGCCCACACGATCAGCGTCAGCGTCAACTCCCTTGGCGTCGAAGCCGCTCGGCCGACCCGGCGGCCCAGCAGCCACCAGGCGGCGAGCAGTACGACCAGGCCCGCGTACGTCCCGTACAGACCGAGCCCCGGACGGTGCCAGGGTGCGGGGTCACCGGTGGAGAGCGCGCCCGCGCCGCTCGCACCGCCGAGCGCGATGAGGCAGGTCCCGCCCAGGCCGAGGGTGCGCGCTGCAGCGTTCGACACGCGTGCAGCCTTCCGGTTCCAGGCGGACGCCAGGGCAACCGCCGGTGGCGTGCAGGCGACGGGCGGGTGGGCGGTTGCCGGGCGGCTCGCGGAGCGCGGGCCGTTCGTGGCTGCGACGCGGCGCACTCATCCGAAATGCGTAGCTTGGCCGGATTGTCCCCTGGCTGCCGCGGTGAAACGCTTGCAGCATCAGAGCCGGCCCCTGAGCAGGAGGTGTGGCATGGCTGTGGACATGAGCACGTTGGACGAGGACCGTCTCAACGCCCTCCTCGGACAGGTCGTCAACGACCTCGGGGGCGTGGCCATCGCGCCCCTCGCGCTGATCGGCGAACGGCTCGGGCTGTTCCGGGCCATGGCCGACGGCCGGCCCGTCACCTCCGCCGAACTCGCCGCGCGCACGGACACCGTGGAACGCAACGTCCGCGAGTGGCTGTCCGCCATGGCGGCCAGCGGGTACGTCACCCACGACGGAGAGGGGCGGTTCCACCTCGCGCCCGAGCAGATCGCCGCCTTCACCGACGAGGAGAGCCCCGTCTTCGTCCTCGGCGGCTTCCAGGCGTTCCTGGCCTGCACCGCCCCCGCCGACCGCGAGGCGCTGACCCGGGCGTTCAAGGACGGCCACGGCGTCGGCTGGCACGAGCACCAGCCGGACCTCTTCGCCGGGACCGCGCGCTTCTTCCGCCCCGGCTACGCCGCCCACCTGGTCGCCGAGTGGCTGCCGGCGCTGGAGGGAGTCACCGCCAGGCTGGAGGCCGGCGCCCGGGTCGCCGACATCGGCTGCGGTCTCGGGCACTCGACCCTGATGATGGCCGAGGCCTACCCCAACTCCCGGTTCACCGGCTTCGACTACCACGCGCCGTCCGTGGACGCCGCGCGCAAGCTCGCCGCCGACGCGGGGGCGTCCGAACGGGTTGACTTCGAGATCGCCGGCGCCAAGGACTTCGGCGGCGGCCCCTACGACCTGGTGACCTACTTCGACTGCCTGCACGACATGGGCGACCCGGTCGGCGCCCTCGCGCACACCCGGGAGCAGCTCGCCCCCGACGGGACCGTGATGCTGGTGGAGCCCTTCGCCAACGACGCTCTGCCCGACAACCTCAACCCGCTCGGCCGCGCCCTCTACGCCGCCTCCTCGCTGATCTGCACCCCGGCCTCGCAGTCCCAGGAGGTCGGCCGCGCCCTCGGCGCCCAGGCCGGTGAGGAGCGCACCCGCGAGGTCGCCACCGAGGCCGGCTTCGGCTCCTTCCGCAGGGCCGCGGAGACGCCCTTCAACCTGATCTACGAGATCCGCGACTGAGGGCTCCGGACCGCCCGCGCCCGGCTCCCTCTGCCGGGGAGGAGAGGCAGGGGGAGTATGGAGGATGACCACTCCCGGGGGGCGAGCGCGGGAGGCCGGATGTCGAGGACGGACCGGTTCCAGGACCTCGCGGCGGAGGGCGCCGACCCCAGCCGCAGTCCCGGTGCGCTGCTCGACGTGCTGGGCGTCGCGGCCGTCCTGCTCGACGCCGAGGGCCGGATCATGCTCTGGAGCCCGCAGGCGGAGGAGCTGTTCGGCTACCGCGCCGACGAGGTGCTGGGGCGGCCCGCCGCCCGGGTCCTCGTGGACGAGGAGCACGCGCCCGTGGCCATGGCCCTGTTCGCCGGGGTGATGCAGAGCGGCGAGGGCTGGGCCGGCGTCTTCCCCGTCCGGCACAAGGACGGCAGCAGCCGGCTGGCCGAGTTCCGCAACATGCGGCTGGAGGACGCCCAGGGCGGCCACTACGCGCTCGGCCTCGCCTCCGACTCCGCCACCCTTCGCCGGATCGAGGGCGGACTCGCCCTGGCCATGCGGCTGTTCGAGCAGTCCCCGATCGGGCTCGCCGTCCTGGACACCCGGCTGCGGTACGTGATGGTCAATCCGGCGCTCGAGCGGATCAACGGCATCTCCGCGCAGGAGCACGTCGGGCGCCGGGTCTCCGAGGCGCTGCCCTTCCTCGAGTCCGCCCCGATCGAGGGCGCCATGCGCAGCGTCCTGGAGACCGGGCAGCCGGTACTGGACCTGGTCACCGTCGGCCGCACCCCGGCCGACCCGGACCACGAGCATGCCTGGAACGGCTCGGTGTACCGGCTGGAGAACCCGAACGGCCGCGCCCTCGGGCTGGCCGTCTCCGTCGTCGACATCACCGAGCAGCACCGGGCGGCCCAGGCGGCCGACCGGGCCCGGCAACGGCTGGCCCTGATCGCGGACGCCTCCGCGAGACTTGGCACCACGCTCGAACTCGATGTCACGGCAGAGGAGTTGGCCGATCTCGTGGTGCCCGCACTGGCCGACGTCGCCGCCGTGGACCTGCTCGACAGCGTGCTCGACCCGGCCACCTGGGAGGAGTCCGAGAACGACGGCGCCCGTCACGACGGCTCGGCCGTCTTCCGCGCCCTGGCCGTCAAGGCCGGCTACCCCACCCCGGCCGTGCGCGCCGCCGACCCCGTCGACCAGCCCGCCCAGTACGACTCCGCGCGGCTGGTGACCCGCAGCGCCACCACCGGCCAGCCGGTCATGGTCCCCGAGGTCGGCCCCGGCGAACTGGACGCGATCGCCCGCGACCGCGCGGCGGCCGAACTGCTGCGGGAGGCCGGCGTCCACTCCTACCTGGCCGTGCCGCTGCTCGCCCGCGGCCGGGTGCTGGGCGTGCTCGACCTCAAGCGGGCCCGCAACCAGCAGCCCTTCGACGAGGACGACCTGGTGCTGGCACAGGAGCTGGCGGCCCGGGCGGCCGTCTGCATCGACAACGCCCGCTGGTACCAGAAGCAGCGCACGGCCGCGCTGGCCCTGCAGCGACACCTGCTGCCCCGAGCCCCGCGGCGGCCACGCGGGCTGGAGATCGCCTACCGCTACCAGCCGGCCGACGCCGGCGAGGTCGGCGGGGACTGGTTCGACGTCATCCCGCTGGACGGCGACAAGACCGCGCTGGTCGTCGGCGACGTCATGGGCAGCGGCATCACCGCCGCCGCGACCATGGGCCAACTCCGTGCCGCCGCACGGACGTTGGCCGGACTCGACCTGGAGCCCGCCCGGGTGCTGGAGATGCTGAACCGGGCCGCCAACGACCTCGAGGAGACCATCGCCACCTGCGTCTACGGTGTCTACGACCCGCACCGGGGCAGTTGCTGCATCGCCCGCGCCGGGCACCTGCCGCCGGTCCTGGCCCGCGGTCGGCGCGGACCGCAGCTGCTCCGCCTGCCCACCGGCGCCCCCCTCGGCGTCGGCGGCGTCGCGTTCGAGGCCGTGGAGTTCCCCTTCCTGCCCGGCGACCAACTCGTGCTCTACACCGACGGGTTGGTCGAGACCCGGGACCAGGACATCGACCTGCGGCTGGACATCCTGGTCGCGCTGCTGGGCCGGGTGCAGCGGCCGCTGGAGCAGACCTGCGACCTGCTGCTGCGCGAACTGCGCAAGGGCGAGCACCGCGACGACGTCGCCGTGCTGATCGCCCGGGCCACCGGGAACCCCGAGGACCCGTGAGAGAGACGTCGAGAAGAGCCGTCCCGGCGAGATCCCGAAGAGACGCCGGAGAGACCCCAGAGAGATCCCTGAGAGAACGGAAGGCCGCCCATGTGCCGCTGGCTCGCCTACTCGGGCACCCCGATCCTGCCGATGGAGCTGCTCTACAAACCGGAGCACTCGCTCATCGACCAGAGCCGCCACGCCCGGATGGGCGTCGAGACCACCAACGGCGACGGCTTCGGCCTCGGCTGGTACGCCGAGCCGGGCGACCCGGACCAGTGGGACGGCCAGCCGGCCCTGTTCCGCGGCACCAGCCCGGCCTGGTCGGACGTCAACCTGCGCGAGCTGTCCGGCCGCATCCACACCGGCCTGTTCTTCGCGCACATCCGCGCCTCGACGGGCTCGCCGGTGCAGCAGACGAACTGTCACCCCTTCCGCCACGGACGGTGGATGTGGATGCACAACGGCGCGATCGCCCACTTCGCGGAGCTGCACCGCGAACTGCTGCTCGCGGTGGACCCGTCGCTGTACCCCTCGATCCAGGGATCGACCGACTCCGAGCTGATGTTCTACCTGTCGCTGACCCTCGGCCTGGAGCACGACCCGGTCCACGCCGTCGAGCGGATGATCGGCCTCGTGGAGCAGACGGCGGACAAGCACGGCATCCCCGACGCCATGCAGATGACCGTGGCCACCTCGGACGGCGTGCGCACCTGGGGCTTCCGCTACTCCACCTCCCGGCGGTCGCGCTCGCTGTTCTACAGCACCGACGTCAACACACTGCGCCGGCTCCACCCGGACTTCGCCGAGCTGCGGGAGGTCTCGGAGGACACCCGGATCGTCGTCTCCGAGCCGCTGGGCCCCCTGTCGGGGGCGTGGCAGGCGGTGCCGGAGAGCAGCTACGGCGTCGTCCAGCCGGGTGACGACGAGATCCATCCGCTGGTGCCCCGGGCGGCCTGACGGACGGACCACGCAGGGCCGCGCGTCGGCCGAGCGGGGGGAGCGTCCGCACGAGCGGTACGCGCAGCCGACGGCGGGGGAGGAATCCCGGGCCGAAGGCATTCCGACCGAGTCGAGGAGCAGCAGTCGTGAACCCCACCGACCCCACCGTGCGCGCGCTCGTCGCGGCCATCAACGCGGGCGACCGCGACGCCTTCCTGGCGCAGCTCGCCCCGGGCGCGACCATGACCGACGACGGGAGCGAGCGGAACCTGGAGGAGTGGATCGACAAGGAGATCTTCTCCAGCAACGGGAAACTCAAGGTCGTCAGCGAGTCGGACGGCGGCCGCGCCCTGGTGGCCGACTACCGCAACGACACCTGGGGCGAGATGCGCACCCGGTGGAGCTTCGACGTGGACGCGCAGGGGAGGATCGCCTCCTTCGCCACCGGCCAGGCCTGAGGCGTCGGTTCAGCCGCCGTCGAAGGCCGTCACGCCGGTCGAGGTGCCGACCAGGACGCGGCTGCCGGTGAGCACCGGCGAGACGAAGTGCGGGACCGGGCCGGTGGACGCCTGGGCCAGCACGCGGCCCGTCGCGGGATCGAGGGCGCGGAGCACGCCCGTCGCGTAGTCGACCGCCCAGACCGCGCCGCCGCCGACCACGGGCGAGCCGGTGGCCCCGAAGCCTGCCTGCCAGCGCGGGTGCAGCGTGCCGTCCGGGTCCATGTCGACCCGGGCCAGCGCGTGCGAGCAGGGGACGTAGACGCTGCGGCCCTGGACGGCGGCGGTGCCGTAGGCGCCGCAGAGCGTGGCCTGGGCGAGCTGCCCGCCTACCTGGCCGAGCTGGTGGCGGTCGAGGGCGTAGGCGGTGCCGCGCTTGCCCACGATCAGCACGCGGTCGGCACCGACCAGCGCCGGGGTCATCGACCCCAGGTCGAGGTCGTCGCGGTTGTCGGCCGCCCACTCGGGGGGCGCGAACCAGTCCCGGCGGGTGAGTTGCGGAGTCAGCGCGAGGACGCTGTCCGACCCGTCGTAGCCCCCGGTGGCGGCGCCGTTCCCCACCGAGACGAGGATCGTGCCGCCGTCGGCCACCACGGGGCCGCCCGTCGCCCAGATCCCGCCCTCCCGGGCCGTCGGCACGGCGTAGGCCCGGACCGGACCACTGCCGGTGGCCGGGACGGAGACGACCCCGCCGACGTAGTCGCCGCAGTCCCCGAACAGCCCTCCGAACGGGACCAGCACCCGCCCGTCGAGGACGGCGAGCGCCCCGCGCTGCTGGCTCGCCGCGGGCCGCCCGCGCGGCGGCTCCACGGCCCGGCGCACCCGGACCGTTCCGGTGGCGGGATCGACCCCCACCAACTCGTGGGTACGGCTTGCCAGTTCGGCCACCGCGAAGACGAGCCCGGTGCTCGGGTCGAGGACCGGCGTCCCGGTGATCCCGAGCGGGTCGATGTCCCCGCACGGCAGGGACGCACGAGTCGCGGGCTCGCCGACGTGTTGCCGCCAGAGGACCCGCCCGGTGGAGAGCGAGAGCCCGTAGAGGCTGTCGTTCTCGGTGGCGGCGACGATCACGCCGTGGAGGAGCAGGGGCTGCGCGTACACCGCGCCGTCGAGCGGGGCGGTCCAGGCGGAACGCAGCCGGGTGGGAGCGGGAACCCCCGGCACGAGCCCGCTGCGGGCCGCGTCGCGGTGGTACTGGGGCCAGTCGCTCCCGCGGGGGGTGTAGGGAGTGCCCGAACTGACGGTGAGTGGGGGCTGGGGTGGGGTGGGGCCGGGGGCGGGGGCGGAGGTGGTGCAGGCGGCCACGCTCAGGGCGAGCAGGGCGGCGGCAGCCCCTGCGAGGACGGTTCGTCGCGCGGCCATGTGGACCACCTCCCTCTGCCGAGGATGCGCTGGCGTTGCTTCGCTGTGGTTGAAGCACGCGCCAATGTGCTGCGGATGCACGCGTCCTTCTGCTGAGGATGCGCACGCGTGCTGCGGTAAAGCCACCCGGTGGGCGCGGCCTCCTGCAAGCGAGCAACCCCCTCAGGGGCGCGAGGAACAGCGCGAGCAACCCACCACTCGGGGAGGTCCGGCCCCCTGTGCGGGACGAACCTCCGCGGGTGGTGGGCCGGTCGCGGTGGGGGCACCTCCCGCCCGAAGGGTGGGGCCTCGCGCCCCTGAGGGGGGTTGCTCGCTTGCAGGAGGCCGCGCGCTCCCAAGGGCCCGCTCCCACCGGCGCGGGGACAGTGTGTGGGGAGGCCGGGCCGGCCGCGGGGTCACTGTGTGGGGTCCAGGCCCGGCGTGGGGTCAGTGGGTGGCGAGACCCGCCGTGTGGGCGGCTGCGGCCAGGACGCCGCGGAGCATGGCCGGGGTGAGGCGGCCGGTGAAGGTGTTCTGCTGGCTGACGTGGTAGCAGCCGAAGAGCGCCAACTTCCCGCCGCCGCCGTCCGCCGCGTGGAGCGTGGTTCGGACGCCGTGGGCGAAGACCGGGCGGGGGCGGGGGACGTCCCAGCCCGCCGCGCTGAGCGCGGGCAGCGCGGCCTGCCAGCCGAAGGCGCCCAGCACCACCACCGCCCGGACCGTCGGGCGCAGCAGCTCCAACTCCCGCACCAGCCACGGCCGGCAGGTGTCCCGCTCGGCCACCGTGGGCTTGTTGTCCGGCGGAGCGCAGTGCACGGGGGCCGTGATCCGCACGCCGCGCAGCTCCAGGCCGTCGTCCCGGCTGATGGACGTGGGCTGGGAGGCCAGGCCCAGGCCGTTGAGGGCGGCGATCAGGACGTCGCCCGAGCGGTCGCCGGTGAACATCCGGCCGGTGCGGTTGCCGCCGTGGGCGGCCGGGGCCAGGCCGACGAGCAGCAGCGACGCGTCCGCCGGGCCGAAGCCCGCCACCGGGCGGGACCAGTAGGACTCGGCGGCGAAGGCGCGCCTGCGCACCCGTCCCACCTCCTCGCGCCAGGCGACGAGCCGCGGACAGGCCCGACACTGCGTCACGGTCGCGTCCAGCTCGGCCAGTCGGGTCAGCCCGGGTGCCACCACTGCCGGGTCCGTCGGGGCGCTCACCCTGCTCCTCACTCGCTCGGGGGCAGCCGCAGCCCCCGCAGATCGTCGGGCCGGTCCGGGCCGGGGGCCGGGAAGGTCTCCGGCGGCGCGGCCTCGTTGCGGGTGGCCGGGGCGTCGGAGAGGGAGAAGCGGTCGCGGAGCCGCCCGTAGAAGTCGGTCGGGCCCAGCCGCACCACCCGCAGCGGCGTCCGGGCCGGGTACACCCCGGCCCAGTCCCCGGGTTCGAGGACGCCGCGCAGCTGGCCGTCGATGCTGACGGCCACCGGCCCCGAGTGCGGGAGCACCCGTGCGGCCACCGGCTCGTCCGGGCCCGCCACCACGGTCCGGTCGAAGGCCATGTGCGGCGCGACGGGTGTGAAGACCAGCGCGTTCACCCGGGGCGACAGGATCGGTCCGCCCGCGGCGAAGCTGTAGGCGGTGGAGCCCGTGGCGGTGGCCACGATCGCCGCGTCCGCCGAGTAGGAGGCCAGCAGCCGGCCGGAGACGTAGACCGCGATGGCGACCTGACGGTCCCTCACCAGTTTCTCCAGCACGACGTCGTTGATGGCCGCCACGTCCAGCGCCACGCCCCAGCCGTCGCCCGGGTCCTCCTCCGGCGGCATCGGGGACGGGACCGGCAACGCCGGGCCGCGGCCCAGCCGCAGCAGTCCCGCCATGCCGCGAGGCATGGACAGTGCTCTGCTCGTCCGCAGGGTCAGCGTCATCCGCTGCTCCTCCTGCGTCTCGTCGCGGTGCACGGCGTCCAGGGCCGCGCGCACCTGGTCGCCCGGCACCTCGGTGAGGAACCCGACGTGCCCGAAGTCCACGCCCAGCACCCGCGCCCCGTCGCGGACGGCCACCCGGGCGCCGCGCAGGAAGGTGCCGTCGCCGCCCAGGGTGAGCACCAGGTCGGGGTGCCCGGCGGCCTCCGCCTCCTGGCGGCCGCTGTGGCGGGACTCGGGGCCGCCCCAGACGTCGATGTCGTGGCAGGGGACGGCATGGTCGGCGCACCAGGCGCGGACGGCGTCCGCGGCGGCGACCGCGTCCGCGCGACCGCCGTGCACGACCAGGCCGAGACGTTGCACGGGCATGCTCCGACGCTACGTCACCGCGTAGGCCGGGGCCGTGCGACGCGCGTTTCCCTCCGGCCGGCCCGGGTAGCGGCCGCCTTGTGACGGAACCCGCGACGAGGCACGGCCGACGAGCACCGCTGCTGGTGGTCACCTGCGCCTTCGCGACGATGCTGTGCGCCGCGAACCTGGCCACGCCGCTGTACGCCGGTTACCGGCAGCGGTTCGGCTTCGATCCGGCGGTGCTCTCGCTGGTGTTCGCGGTGTACGCGCTGGTGCTGATCCCGGCGCTGCTGATGTTCGGTCAACTGTCCGACCGCTTCGGGCGGCGACGGGTGATCGTCGCCGGGCTGGGCACGGCCACCGGCGGGCTGGGCCTGTTCGCCGCCGCTCACGGGGTCGCCTGGCTGTTCGCGGCCAGATCGGTGCAGGGCCTGGGCCAGGGCATGATGAGCGGCGCGGCCACCGCCGCCCTGGTCGAGTTGACGCCCGGCGGGCACTCCCGGGCCGCCGCGATCCGGGCCTCACTCGCCCAGGCGGGCGGCGCGGCCTTCGGTGTGCTGCTCGCCGGGGTGCTGGCCCGCTGGACCTCGGCCCCCTACGTCACGCCCTTCGCCGCCGGTGCCGCGCTGCTGCTCGCGGCGGCGGTCGGCATGCGGCTGGTGCCGGAGACGGCCTCGCCCGGCAGGGGCCCGTTGCGGCCGCAACGGCCTGGCGTGCCACGGGAGATCCGCGCCCCCTTCGCCCGGGTCGCGATCACCGCGGCCGCCACGTGGGCGGTGGCGGCAAGCCTGTTCCTGTCGGTGATGCCCGCCTACGCCTCGCCCGTCCTGCACACCGGCGACGTCGCCTGGCTGGGCGCGGTCAGTGCGCTCATGCTGGCGTGCTCCTGCCTGGGCCAGCTCGCCGTCCGGCGCGGCACCCCGCCCGCCGCCACGCAGGCCGGGGGCCTGGCGCTGCTGGCCTGCGGACTGCTGGCCCTGGTGCTGGCGCAGCCGCTGCACCAGGGCGGCCTGCTGATCGCCGGGGCGGCCCTGGCCGGGGTCGGCCACGGGGTGGCCTTCCTGGCGGCGCAGGACGACCTGACGCACCTGGCGCCCGACGAGCGCAGGGCCGAGGTGAGCGCCGCCTTCTACGTGTGCATCTACCTCGGCGTGGCCGTCCCGGTGATCGGCGTGGGGGTGGTCGCGACCGTCGCGGGCCTGTTCACGGCCGTGGCGACGTTCGCGGCGGTGACCGGCACCGCCGCCCTCGCCGTGGCGGCCTGGCACCTGCGGCACCGCGAGAACCGCGGTCCGGCCGCCCCCGCCCGGCACGCCGCCGAGGCGGCACGTCCGCCGGGCCGCCCCCGCTGACGAACCGTCACCCCGCCCGGCCCGGGCCACAGGGGCCTGTCCGTCCCCGCCGTGCCCCCGCGGCGCACAGCGGCGCACGACGCGGGCGGTGCTGGGCGGAACGGCCGGGCTCAGGAGGGCGCGGCGGGCCGCAGCTGCTGGCTGAGCCAGGGGAACACGGTCGGGTACATGCGCTGGAAGGTGTCCCAGTTGTGGCCGCCGGTCGGCAGGATCAGCGGCGGGGCGAGCCGTGTCGGCGGCCGGATCGCCCGCTGGAGGGCGGCGATGTCCTTCGGCGGGCTCAGCCGGTCCTGCGCGCTGGTGGCGACGAACAGCGACACCGGCGGGCCGGAACGGGCCAGCTCCAGCGGGCTGTTGGCGCGGCGCTGGGCGGGGTCGGTGAGCACGCCCGGGTCCCCGGCGAAGGGATCGGAGTCCATGGCCGCACCGGCCCCGAAGACCGCCGGGTACTGCATCGGCAGCTTGACGGCGCAGAACCCGCCGGTGGACAGACCGGCCAGACCCCAACTGCGGGCCCCGAGCCGGACCCTGAAGTGCTTGGCGACCAGCGCGGGCACGTCCTGGGCCAGCCAGGTGGCGTTCCGGCGCGGGCCGATGTCGCTGCAGTCGGTGTCCACGCCGCCCGGGTCGATGACGGGCACCACGACGACGGCGGGCTGCACCTGGCCGGCGGCCATCATCGTGGCCAGCGCCTGCGGCATGTGTCCGCCCTCGATCCAGGAGGCGGGGGAGCCTGGCACACCGTGCAGCAGCATGATCACCGGAAAGCGGAAGGAGCGGTAGGCCGGTTCGCCGTACTGGGGCGGGGTCCAGACCAGCACCTGGCCGGCCAGCTTGGAGTGGATGCCGCGGAAGTAGGTCTCCTGGAAGCCGTTGCGGTCCGTGGTGAACGCGGCCCGCTCGGCCGGGGCGCCGGGCATGGCCGCCTTCGCGCCGCTCTCCTGGCCGAACAGGTCGGCCCAGGAGGCGTACAGGCCGTAGCTGTTGTTGATCCACGCGCCCACGGCGGCGACCGCGGTCAGCTCGCACAGGGCGAGCAGCAGCAGGCGCTGCGTCAGGCGCAGCGCGCGCGGTCCGCGCACCCGGTTCCACAGCAGCAGCGCCGCTGCCGCGCACACCACGACGGCGGCGACGAGGAGGTAGAAGAACGCCGTACTCGTCAGACCCACCGCAACTCCCGCCGTATCGGAACAAACAACCTCTCCTCCGATCATCTCAGCAGGTGGCGGCCGGCCCGGAGGCGGCCCACGGTGCGGTGGCTCCGGGCCGCGGCGGCCTCTGTAAGGTTGACGCCGCTGACCCACCGTCAGCCTCCATCCTTCGGACCAGGGACGGGCGTATGCAGATCTCCACGGACGACGTGCTCGCCGCCTGGGACGGCCTTGAGTCGCGGCGGATCGCCGCCAACGGGATCGACCTGCTGGTGCGCAGCGGGGGAGTCGGGGACGGGAGCCGCCCGCCGGTCGTCCTCTGCCACGGCTTCCCCGAACTCGGCTTCTCCTGGCGGCACCAGATCGCGCCGCTGCTGGCGGCCGGGTACCGGGTACTGGTCCCGGACCTGCGCGGCTACGGCGGCAGTTCCCGGCCCGAGGACCCCGCCGCCTACGACATCGTCAGCCTGACCGGGGACCTGGTGGGGCTGCTCGACGCCGAGGGGGCCGAGGACGCCGTCTTCGTGGGGCACGACTGGGGCGCGGCCGTGGTCTGGAATCTGGCTTTGCTGCACCCCGAGCGGGTGCGGGCGGTGGCCGGTCTCAGCGTCCCGCCGACGCCGCACGCGCCGGTGGCGCCCCTGTCGGTGTTCCGGTCCCGGCTGGGCGACGACTTCTACCTCTGCTGGTTCCAGCAGGTCGGCGTGGCAGACGCGGCGCTCCGAACCGACGTGCGGCGCACCCTGCTCGCGCGCGAACTCTACTCGCCTGCCTGGGCGGCACGCGGCGAGCCGGCCGACCCGCTGCCGCGCTGGCTCACCGAGCGCGAACTCGCGGTCTACGTCGACGAGTTCGAGGCCCACGGGTTCACCGGCGGGCTCAACTACTACCGCAACATCGACCGCAACTGGGAGCTGACCGCTCCGTTCGCCGGGAAGACCATCGACCGGCCCGCCCTCTACGTCATCGGCTCCAAGGACCCGGTGGGCCGGTTCACCCCGGTGGACCGGCTCGACTCCCTGCTCACCGACCTGCGCGAGCACCTGGTGGTGGAGGGTGCCGGGCACTGGATCCAGCAGGAGCGGCCCGACGAGGTCAATGCCGCTCTGCTGCGGTTCCTCGCCTCTCTCTGACGGACCGTCACGCCCGGCATCCGGCCGGTACGCCGCACCGTACCGGCCGGTCACTTTTTCCTGCGCGGAGCATTGACCGTCCGGGGGAGGGCTCCTACATTCCTGCATACCGACCGGTCGGTGTGCGACACCCCACCCTCGTTCACGCGTGCCCAGCCCCCGTAGGAGGGCGCACATGTCCGTGCCCGCAACCGCCCCCGCAACCACGACGACCCAGGTCGCGCCGCTCGCGCGCCTGTGGCGAAGAGAACTCGCGCACTACCCCGACACGGCGCGCCGCTACCTGTACCTGGCGATCGTCGTCGTCACCACCGTCGTCCTCTACTACGAGCTCTACATCCAGTACGCCGTGGCGACCTCGGTCATCCGCCACTTCGACATGAGCTTCCGCTACTTCGTCTGGGTCAGCGTCATCGGCAACGCCGTGGGCGCCTTCGCCTCGCTCGTGGCCGGGCTGGCGGACCGCTGGGGCCGCGCCAACCTCGTGGTCTACGGCCTGCTGGCGGCCGCCCTGCTGCTCCTGGTCGGCCTGCCCGCCGCCGCCGACAAGACGGTCTACCTGGTCCTGTTCGCCGCCGTCAGCTTCGTCGAAGGCATCGTGCTGGTCGCGACACCGGCGCTGATCCGCGACTTCTCCCCGCAGTTGGGCCGGGCGACCGCGATGGGGTACTGGACCATGGGCCCGGTCATCGGCAGCCTCGCGGTCACCAGCGTCACCAGCGCCACGCTGTCCAGCGCGAGTTGGCAGGACGAACTGCGCTACAGCGGCCTGGCGGGGCTGCTCGTCTTCGTCCTCGCCCTGGTCGGTCTGCGCGAGCTCTCGCCCCGGCTGCGCGACCAGATCATGGTGAGCCTGCGCGACCGCGCCCTGGTCGAGGCACGCGCCGCCGGGGTCGACCCCGAGCGCCGACTCCAGGGCCACTGGCGGCAGATGATGCGGCTGGACGTGGTCGGCTCGGCCGTCGCGATCAGCCTCTTCCTGCTGCTGTACTTCGCCGCGGTGGGGAACTTCGTGGTCTACTTCGCCACCACCTTCGGCTACACCGAGCAGCGCGCCAACGCCCTGGCCAACTGGTACTGGGCGCCCAACGCCGTCGCGCTCGTCCTGGTCGGACTGCTCTCGGACCGGTTGCGGGTGCGCAAGCCGTTCATGGTCGTCGGCGCGCTCGGCACCATGGCGGCCACCGCGCTCTTCGCCACCAGGGCCACCCAACCCACCACCGGCTACTACACGTTCGCCCTGCTGTGCCTGGCGATCGGGGTGCTCAGCGGCGTCGCCTACGCGCCGTGGATGGCGAGCTTCACCGAGACCGTGGAGAGGCACAACCCGGCCGCCACGGCGACCGGTCTCGCGGTGTGGGGCTGGATCATCCGCATCGTCGTGGCCGTCTCCGCGGCCTTCGTGCCGGTGGTGGTGACGGCGGTGACCCCGCTGGTGGAGCACGGCGCCCAGGTGCAGGCGGCGCAGGCCCAGGCCGGTCCGGCGCTGGCCATCGTGCAGGCCCATCCGCAGCTGTTCGCCGAGCTGTCCACGTACCCGCCGAACGCCGTGCCACCGCAGCTCGCGGCGCGGGCCGTACAGGAGGTCGGCCTGACGGACCTGCAGACGGTTTCCAGGTCCCGGCCCCAGCTGACGGTCCTGCAGGCCTACGGCCACCAGGTGCAGCAGGCCGCCGCCAAGGGGCCGGGGCAGTGGCGGACCTGGTGGTGGATCTGCTTCGCCGGGCAGGCGCTGTTCCTGCCGTTCGTCTTCGTCATGGCCGGCCGCTGGAGCCCCCGCCGCGCCCGGGAGGACGCCGAGGCCCACCAGGCCGCAGTAGAACGGGAGTTGGCTGCGCTGGCGGAGTGACCTGGAGCCGACCGTGCGCCGGCTCCCCGTCGGCGCACNGGTCGGCAGGGCCGAGTGCCCGGCGCAGCCGGGTCAGCCGGCCGGACGCGGGCCTGGCGCCGCGCGCAACCGCGGCCGGGGCCGCGCCTCGGCCAGCGGGACGGCGCGCAGCCACAGCAGTTCGAACTCGTCCTCCAGCCGCTTCACGACATCGGGGTGCTCGACCAGGAACACCGTCGGCGTCCCCTCGGTCCCCTGCCGGGCCTGCGTGTACGGGATGGGCAGGAAGGCCCGGCGGCTGTCGGTGAGGATCATCCGGCTGGGGACGTGCTCGGCCACCCGTGCCTGCTCGCCCGCGTCGGCGAAGCGGTGCGCGTGGTGCAGCAACTCCTCGTCCTCCAGGACGTCCTGCTGGTACACACAGCGCACCGAGCCGCCCCGGGCGGTGAGTTGCTCGACCTGGCGCAGCCAGGCGGGATCGGTGAGCCCGTCGTAGGGCGGCGTGCTCGTGGCGCGCACCGAGTGCCGCGTGAGCGTCCGCCACTCGTCCTCGGGGGCCATGCTGACCAGGGCGTCGTCGTCAACCGCCGCTTCCTGCGCGGACGTTCGCCGGTGCGAGCCGCGCCACAGCGGCCCGAGCTCGGCGGCGATCTCGCGGGCGAGAACCTCCTGGCGCTCGAACTCGGCGCGGTTCCGCTCCATGATCAGCGTGAGCGCCCGGTCGGGGTCGACGACGTCGTACAGCGCGGCGGGTTTGTGCGGTGCCCTGGTCACCAGGCCTCTGCGCGCCAGGTCCTCCAGTACGTCGTAGACGCGCTGCCGGGGAACGCCGGCCTCCTCGGCCACGGTCGCGGCCGGGGCCTGGCCAGTGGTGACCAGCGCGAGAAACACCCTGGCGGCGTACGGGGTCAACCCGAGAGCAGCCAGAGACGGACACAACTCCGTCACATCTGTCATGAACTACTCATATCAATAGACCGGCTCTCGCGCCAGATCCGTCGTATACGCCGCATCCCCTGTGACTTCTGCGGCTACAGGAATGCCTGCGAGAAGTCTTGACGGAGTGTCAGGTCCACCCCATAGTGATGGCCGTTGCGGCGCTCCGAGTCGCGAAGCCCCCAGGGATTCTCCGGAGCCCGCGCCGCGGCCGCAAATGTTAACGCTCACATCCCCTCGAAGATCTCGCGAGACCCCTTCCTCCCACCCGTGAAGGAGTTCGTTCATGACCGTTCATCAGTGGATACGCCGCGCCCGGCGGGCGCTGCTCGCGACCGGGACCACCGTCGTGCTCGCGGCCGGCGTGCTCACCGGTACGGCCGCCACCTCCCAGGCCGCGACGCAGGGCCCCTGCGACATCTACGCCTCCGGCGGCACGCCCTGCGTCGCCGCGCACAGCACCACCCGCGCCCTGTACGGCAACTACAACGGCGCGCTGTACCAGGTGAAGCGGGCGTCCGACGGCACCACCAAGGACATCGGCCTGCTCAGCACCGGCGGTTACGCCAACGCCGCCGCGCAGGACTCGTTCTGCGCCGGCACCAGCTGTGTGATCACCGTCATCTACGACCAGTCCGGCAACGGCAACAACCTGACCCAGGCGCCGGCCGGCGGGGCGGCCGGTGGCCCGGACAACCTGGCCAACGCGGTCGAGGCGCCGGTCACGGTGGGCGGCCACGAGGCCTACGGCGTCTACATCGCGCCGGGCACGGGCTACCGCAACAACAACACCAAGGGCATCGCCACCGGCGACCAGCCGGAGGGCATGTACGCCGTGCTGGACGGCTCGCACTACAACGGCGGCTGCTGCTTCGACTACGGGAACGCGGAGACCAGCAGCACCGACACCGGCAACGGCCACATGGAGGCCATCTACTTCGGCAACATCAAGGTCTGGGGCTACGGTTCGGGCAGCGGCCCCTGGGTGATGGCGGACCTGGAGAACGGCCTGTTCTCCGGCGTCAACGCGGGCTACAACGCGAACGACCCGAGTGTCAGCAACCGCTTCCAGACCGCCATCGTCAAGGGCACGGCGAACCTCTGGTCGATCCGCGCCGGCAACGCGCAGTCCGGCGGCCTGTCCACCTACTACAGCGGCGCCCGGCCCAACGTCTCCGGCTACAACCCGATGCACAAGGAGGGTGCGATCATCCTCGGCATCGGCGGCGACAACAGCAAGGGCTCGGCCGGCACCTTCTACGAGGGCGTGATGACCTCCGGCTACCCCTCGGACGCGACCGAGAACGCCGTGCAGGCCAACATCACCGCCGTCGGCTACAGCAGCGCCGCCACCAGCACCGGCTCGCTGACCCCGGGCTCCCGCATCTCGCTGCAGGCCACCACCGCGTGCTGCACCTCCGACTACGTCACCCACGACGACGCGGACGACAAGGTCGTCATCTCCGCGGTGAGCTCGGCGAGTTCGTCCACCCTGAAGGCCGACGCCAGCTGGATCGTCCGGGCCGGACTGGCCAACTCGTCCTGCCTCACCTTCGAGTCGGCCAACAAGCCCGGACAGTTCCTGCGGCACTACAACTACGAGCTCTACCTGAGCGCCGACGACGGCGGCAGCAGCTTCGCCCAGGACGCCACGTTCTGCCCGACCACGGGCAACAGCGGGACGGGCAAGTCCTTCCAGTCGGTGAACTACCCCACCAAGTACCTGCGCCACTACAACTACACGGTCTACATCGCCAGCAACGGCGGCTCCAACAGCTGGGACAGCAGCACCAGTTGGGCGGCCGACACCAGCTGGCTGGTCGACCAGCCCTGGAGCTGACCTCCCCCACCCCCCCCGCGCAGGCCGCGTCCCCGCTCCGGCGGTGGCGCGGCCTGCGCCCCTGCGTGGACGTCGGGACCGAGGTGCGGCGGGGAGCGCCGCGGCGCGGCGTCCGGCCGCCGTCAACGAAGCGTCAGGAACGGGCCGGGCGGCGTCAAGGGAGCGTCAAGACACCTGTCGGACGCCGCTGCCGCGCGGTCCCCTGGACGTGGGCGGTGAAGATCCCGTCCGGGCTGCGAAGGACGGTTGCCATGACCACCATCACCACGCGCGTCGTCGTCGGCGTCACCGAGGCGCCCGAGAGCCGGACCCTGCTGCGTCGGGCGGCGGCCCGGGCACGGCAGCTGCACAGCGTGCTGGTCCCCGTCGCGGCCTGGGCCCCGGCCACGGGACGGCCGTCGGAGCACACCGAGGCCTGGCTGATGGACCTGGTCACCGACTCGCTCGGGCCGGAGGAGACGGTCCACGTGCGGCCACTGGTGGTCGCCGCCGAGGGCCCGGCGCAGGCGGTGGCGCAGATCGCCGTCGAGCCGGGGGACGTCGTGTTCACCCTGCCGCCCCGGCCCCGCGCCTGGGACCGCCTCGGCGCCCACCTGCACCACCACCCCGCCGACGCCGGACCGGAGGTCCCCGCCCGCTGACGTCCGCGGGCGGCGGCCGCCCTGAGCAGGGCCGATATCCTGCCCGCCATGAACGCCGCACCGGACTCCCCGCCCGACCACGCCGAGCTCGACTACCCGCAGCTCCTCGACACCGCCATGGCCGCCGCCCGGCGTGAGGCCGGACGCGGCCATGTCGCGGGTTACATCCCGGCGTTGGCCTCCGAGGACCCCGAGGCCTTCGGCATGGCGCTGGCGACGGTCGACGGCGAGGTGTTCGGGGTCGGCGACTGGGAGCGGCCGTTCTCCGTCCAGTCCATCTCCAAGCTGTTCTCGCTGGCGCTGGTGCTGGCCGCCGGCGGGGACGGGCTGTGGAGCGGCGTCGGCCGGGAGCCGTCCGGGACGCCGTTCAACTCCCTGGTGCAGTTGGAGACCGAGCACGGCATCCCCCGCAATCCGTTCATCAACGCGGGCGCGCTGGTGGTCACCGACCGGCTGCAGAGCCTGACCGGCGACGCGGCCGCCCACGTCCTCGACTTCCTGCGCACCGAGGCGGGCAACCCGGCCATCGCCGTCGACGCGGCCGTCGCCGCCTCCGAGGCCGAGCACGGCCACCGCAACGCCGCGCTCGCGCACTTCATCGCGAGCCACGGCAACCTGCACAACGAGGTGGACGACGTGCTGCGCGAGTACTTCGCCCACTGCTCGATCGCGGCGAGCTGCCGCGACCTCGCGCTGGCCGGTCGTTTCCTCGCCCGCCACGGGCTGCGCGCGGACGGCAGCCGGATGCTGAGCCGCAGCGAGGCGAAGCGGATCAACGCGGTCATGCTGACGTGCGGAACATACGACGCGGCTGGGGAGTTCGCGTTCCGGGTCGGCCTGCCGGCCAAGAGCGGCGTCGGCGGCGGCGTCCTCGCCGTGCTGCCCGGCCGGGCCGCGCTGTGCGCCTGGAGCCCCGCGCTGGACCGCGCAGGCAACTCGGTCGCGGCGGTCGCCGCGCTGGACGCCTTCACGACGGCATCGGGCCTGTCCGTGTTCTGACCAGGCGTCAGCGGCTGCTCCCTCGCACCTGCCCTCGTCGTACCTGCCCCGTCATTCGACCGCTGTGAGACCGGCCGTCATCGCGGCGACGATGCTGTCCACGGTCTGGGCCACCGTCAACTCGCTGCTGTCCAGCCACAGTCCGCGGCGGGGGGTGTGCTCGCGCAGGAGGGCGTCCATGGCCTCGACGGTCCACCCGCTGCCGTAGGCGATCTTGCCCCGCTCCGCCCTGCGTGCCGCCTCCCGTGCCGCGACCACCGCCGGCCTCGGAGCCAGTACCACCACGTGCAGGGGCCGGGTCCGCACCAGGCCGAGGAAGACGTCGAGCTGTTCGCCCACCACCACGTCCTGGACCACCACCGTCCAGCCCTCGTGGGCGTACAGGTCGGCGGTGGCCGCGGCCGCCCGGTACCGCAGGGTGAGCTGCCGGAGGGCCTCCTCGCCCGCCCCCGGCCGGGCCGCTTCGCGCCCGTTCACCACCATCCGGCGAAAGGCGTCGCCACGCAGGTGCACGCTGCGCGGCAGCCGTTCCGCCAGCGCCTGCGCGACGGTCGACTTCCCCGAAGCCATCACTCCGGTCACCAGGATCACCGTCATCCGGTCGGCCCCCTGTCGGCTCGGTCAGTGGGCGAGCAGGACGAGGAGCAGGGCGACCACGGCGGGGACGGTCTGCACGTAGAGGATCCGCCTGCTCGCCGTGACGGCGCCGAAGAGGCCGGCGACGGCCACGCAGCCCAGGAAGAAGAGCTTCGCCTGGAAGCCGACGGGGTCCGACGCGACGGCGCCCCAGACCAGCCCTGCGGCAAGAAAGCCGTTGTACAGGCCCTGGTTGGCGGCCAGGGTCTTCGTCGCGGCCGCGAACGCCGGGTCGGTGCCGAAGGCGGCTCGTGCCCGCGGGGTGGT
The DNA here is from genome assembly GCF_042658505.1 of Streptacidiphilus monticola. NCBI lineage: Bacteria > Bacillati > Actinomycetota > Actinomycetes > Kitasatosporales > Streptomycetaceae > Streptacidiphilus > Streptacidiphilus monticola. Next base: position 72,301 of record NZ_JBHSQJ010000013.1, read on the forward strand.
CCACAGGAACATCTCGAGGCACAGGATGTAGACGTGGAGCGCGGCGATCAGCAGGACGGCGACGGTGGCGGCGATGGACACGCCCGCATCATCGCATGCCGTCCCCCGGCATCGCGGGCCGGCTGCCGACATCCCGTCAGTCTCCGGCCTACGGCAGTGCGTGCTGCTACACCTCGATGTGCGCGCCCATGATGACCGTGCGGTCGCGCGGCAGTCCGAAGTACTCGGCGGCGTCGGCGGTGATGTACGAGGTGGCGATGAACAGGCGTTTGCGCCACAGGGGCATGGTCGGGGCCTTGCCGCGTCGCAGCTCGATTTTCGACAGGAAGTAGGAGGCCTGGTCGAGTTGCAGCCTGCCCTCCGTCTGCTCAGGGGTGAGCAGGGCCAGCGCGCCGGGGACGTCGGGGGTCTCCATGTAGCCGAAGCGGGCGGCGACATGGACGATGCCGTCGTCGGCGTAGCCGAGGTGGTCGATTACGATCCGCTCGTCGGCCGGTACCCGGGGCACGGTCTCGGTCCGGATGGAGAGGATGACGATCTGCTCGTGCCGGACGTGGTTGTGCTCGACGTTGGCGCGCAGGGCCAGCGGCGTGGTCCGGACGCCCCGGTTCAGGAAGACCGCTGTTCCGGGGATCCGCAGCGTCGGGACCTCGCCGCTGCGCAGTTGGTCGACGAACGCGCGCAACGGGCCCTCCGCCTGGGACCGTTGCTCGGTGACGATCTCGCGGCCGCGCTGCCAGGTCGTCATGACCGTGAACGCGGTGATGCCGATGAGCAGGGGGAGCCATGCACCGTGGACGAGCTTGGTCAGGTTGGCCGCCACGTAGAGCAGGTCCACCGTCAGCAGCAGCGCGGCACCGAGGAGGACCAGCCACCGCGGTGTGCCCCACTTGGCCCGGGCGACGTAGAAGAACAGCAGCGTGGTGATGGTGATGGTGCCGGTGACCGCCATTCCGAACGCGAAGGCCAGCGCGGTGGAGCTGCGGAAGGCGAAGACCAGGGTGAGCACCGAGACCATGAGCAGCCAGTTGATCCAGGGGACGTAGATCTGGCCGATGGTGGACTCGGACGTGTGCGCGATGCGCAGGCGCGGGAGATACCCGAGCTGCGCGGCCTGGGAGGCGACCGAGTAGGCGCCGGTGATCACCGCCTGGGAGGCGATCACCGTGGCGGCGGTCGCCAGCACGATCATCGCGATCCGTCCCCAGCCCGGCACGAGCAGGAAGAAGGGACTGCTGATGTTGCCGTGGTCGGCGAGGATCAGTGCGCCCTGGCCGAGGTAGCTGAGGACGCAGGCGGGGAAGACGAGGAACATCCAGGCGCGGGTGATCGACCTGCGGCCGAAGTGGCCCATGTCGGCGTAGAGCGCTTCGGCGCCGGTGACCGCCAGGACGACGGCGGCGAGTGCGAAGAACGCGGTGCCGAAGTGGCCGACGAGGAAGCCGACCGCGTAGGTCGGTGACAGGGCCCGGAGAATGGCAGGGTGGTCCACGATGCCGGCGAGGCCGCAGGCCCCGATGGCCGCGAACCAGGCGATCATGACCGGCCCGAACACGCGGCCGACGGCCGCCGTCCCCCGGCGCTGCACCAGGAACAGCACAATGATGATCACCGCGGTGACCGGCACCACCGCGCTCTCCAGCGACGGCTGGACGACCTTCATGCCCTCGACGGCCGAGAGCACCGAGATCGCCGGGGTGATCATGCTGTCGCCGAAGAACAGTGACGCCCCGAAGATGCCGAGCCCGGCGAGCACCGCCGCCGCCCGCCGGCCGCGCTGCGAACTCCACTGCCGCACCAGGGTGATCAGCGCCATGATGCCGCCCTCGCTGTCGTTGTCGGCGCGCATCGCGAGCAGGACGTAGGTGACCCAGACGACGACCACCACCGACCAGAACACCAGCGACACGACGCCGTAGACGTTCTCGGTGGTGACCGGGACGGGGTGCGGGTCGCCCGGGTTGAACACCGTCTGCAGGGTGTAGATCGGGCTGGTCCCCAGGTCGCCGAAGACGACACCGAGCGCGCCGATCACCAGCCCCAGGCGCACGGTGTCCTGGACGGCCGTGTGCCCCGCCGGCTTCGGTCCTCCGGGGGAACCGTCGTCCGAGAGCGGTGCCGGTCGGCCAACGGCCATGAACTCCTCCTCAACAGGCTGCGGCGCCGTCGGCGGCACCGAGCGGACGATACCGACCGCGGCCCGGACGGCCCGGTCGCCACACCCCTGCCACGGCACATGACATCCTGTCAGGGCTCGTAGCGGTAGCCCATGCCGGGTTCGGTGATCAGATGGCGGGGGTGGGCGGGGTCGGGTTCCAGCTTGCGGCGCAGTCCGGTGAAGTAGACCCGCAGATAGTTGGTGTTCCTCTCGTGGCCCGGTCCCCGGACGGCGGCGAGCAGGTGGCCGGCGCTGACCAGCCGGCCCGGGTACGGGAGCAGCAGCGAGAGGATCTTCCACTCGGTGGGGGTGAGCCGCACGGTCTCCGCGCCGACCGCTGTTGACGCCCCGTCAGCCGTGCGGCGCACCGTGCACTCGTCCAGGTCCACGGTGTACTCCCCGACGACCGCCCGCCTCGGGGAGGTGTCCGCCCCGGCGGGGCGGCGCAGCAACGCGCGGACCCGGGCGAGGATTTCGCTCATGGAGAAGGGCTTGGTGACGTAGTCGTCCGCGCCGGCGTCGAGTGCCGCCACCTTCTCGGCGGCTCCGGATCGGCCGGAGACCACGATGATCGGTACCCGGCTCCGCAGTCGCAGCGCCTGGATGACCTCGAAGCCGTCCAGGTCGGGCAGACCGAGGTCCAGGAGGACGGCGTCCGGCAGCCGGCGCGCGAACTCGTCGAGGGCGGCCGTGCCCGTGAGCGCGGTGGCGACGGTGTACTTCCGCGCCTGGAGGTTGATCCGGAGCGCTCGCAGCATCTGCGGCTCGTCGTCGACGACGAGGATGCGGGTCATGGCCGGTCGTCTCCATGGGAGAGCGGGTGGACGAGGAGGTCCGGGGCCGCTTCGGCGGCCGGAGCGGAAGCCGTGGGGGTGCTGGTGTCCGCGGGCAGGGTGAGGACCATGGTGAGTCCGCCGCCCGGGGTGTCCTCGGGCACCAGGGTTCCGCCCATCGCCTCGGCCAGTCCCCGGGACAGCGCCAGACCCAGGCCGACACCGCTCTCGTTGTCGGTGTCGCCGAGGCGCTGGAAGGGCTGGAACACCCGCTCCCGGTCGTCCGGACCGAGCCCGGGACCGTGATCGGTCACCCGCACCTCCACCCGGTCCGCGTTTCCCGACGCCAGGACCTGAACGGCGCTGCCGCCCGCGTGCCGCAGCGCGTTGGCGAGGAGGTTGGCCAGGACTCGCTCCAGCAGCGGCCCGTCCGCGAGCACCGGAGGAACGAGGTCGAGGCCCTCGGTCAGTACCGGTGCCGTCAGGTGGGTCAGCGAGTCGAGCGCTCCGGCGGTGACGTCCTCCAGGCCGGTCGGTCGCAGGTCGAGGGTGAGCGCGCCCGCCTGCAGGCGGCTCATGTCGAGCAGATTGTCCACCAGCCGGTTGAGCTTGTTCAGTGACTGCTCCGCGGTCTCCAGCAGTTCCTGCTCGTCGCGGGGGGAGAAGTCGACGTCGTCGGTGCGCAGCGAGCTGATCGAGGCCAGCGCGACGGCGAGCGGGGTGCGCAGGTCGTGGCTGACGGCGGCCAGCAGGGCGGTGCGCAGCCGGTCCGCGGCCTTGACGGGCTCGATCTCGGCTGCCGCGGCGGCGAGTTGGGCCCGCTCGATGGCGACGGCCACATGTGCGGCGAAGGCGGACAGGACTCTGCGGTCGGCGGCGGGCAGCGGTCGGCCGTGCAGCAGCAGGGCGGCGTCGGAGCCGACCGGGACGATCTCGCTGTCCGGTGTGCGGCCGGCCTCGTGCGGACCGTCGAGCAGACGGACCTCGGTCATGCCGAAGGTCTCCCGCAGCTGTTCGAGCAGGGCCGGGACGGTGTCCTTGCCGCGCAGCACGGTCCCGGTCAGCGCCGACAGGGTCTCGGCCTCGGCGGTCGCCCGGGCCGCGCGCTGGGACAGGCGCGTCGAGCTGTCGACGATGGCGGCAACGACCATGCCGACGGCGGCGAAGACGGCCAGGGCCAGGACGTTGTTGGGCTCGTTGATGGTGAACTGGTGGATCGGCGGGATGAAGTAGTAGTTCAGCAGCAGCGAGGCGGTGACCGAGGCGAGGAGTGCGGAGGCGATCCCGCCGAGCAGCGCGACGGCCACGACCAGGAGCAGGAAGAGCAGGCTGTCGCTGGTGAGGTTGACGGCGTCGCGGGTCCGGCTGAGCGCCAGGGTCAGCAGCACCGGGAGGACCGCGCCGAGCAGCAGACCGGTGATCCGCCGGGCCGGCGAGTGCAGGCGCCCCGGCACCGGGATGCGGCGGCCGCGGCCGGAGCGTTCGTGGGTGACCATGTGGACGTCGATGTCGCCGGAGAGCTCGATCGTCGTCTCGCCGATCCCGCGTCCCGCCGACAGCGCGCGCCGCAGCGGGCTGCGGCGGCTGGTGCCGAGGACGAGCTGGGTGGCGTTGGCCGCGCGGGCGAAGTCGAGGAGGGCACGCGGGATGTCGTCGCCGACGACGGAGTGGTAGCTGCCGCCGAGCGACTCGACCAGTCCGCGCTGTGCGGCGAGCGCGGCGGGGCTGGCGTCGGCGAGTCCGTCCGACCGGGCCACGTGCACGGCGAGCAGTTCGCCGCCGTTGGAGCGGTCGGCGATGCGGGCGGCCCGGCGGATGAGGGTCTCGCCCTCGGGTCCGCCGGTGAGGGCGACGACGACGCGTTCGCGGGTCTCCCAGACCTTGTCGATCTCGTGCTCGGCGCGGTAGCGCTGCAGTCCCTCGTCCACCCGCCCCGCGAGCCACAGCAGCGCCAACTCCCGCAGCGCGGTGAGATTGCCGACGCGGAAGTAGTTGCCGAGGGCGGCGTCCACCTTGTCGCGGGCGTAGACGTTGCCGTGGGTCATCCGGCGGCGAAGTCCCTCGGGCGCCATGTCGACGAGCTCGATCTGGTCGGCGCGGCGGACGACTTCGTCGGGCACGGTCTCGCGCTGCGGGACGCCGGTGATCTTCTGGACGACGTCGTTGAGGGACTCCAGGTGCTGCACGTTGACGGTGGTCAGCACGTCGATGCCGGCGTCCAGGAGGTCGTCGATGTCCTGCCAGCGCTTGGCGTGGCGTCCGCCGGGGATGTTGGTGTGGGCGAGTTCGTCGACGACCGCCAGGTCGGGGCGGCGGGCGAGGACGGCGGCCACGTCGAGTTCGGTGAAGGACGTGCCCCGGTACTCGCGCGTCGCGCGGGGCAGTACCTCCAGGTTCCGCAGCTGCTCCTCGGTGTGCGGACGGCCGTGGCACTCGACGAGGGCGACGACGACGTCGGTGCCCCGCTCCTGGCGGCGTCGGGCCTCGTCCAGCATCCGGTAGGTCTTGCCCACCCCCGGGGCGGACCCGAGGAAGATCTTCAGCCGGCCGCGGGCCGCGGCTCCCGTGCCGCGCGGCGGTGGCTGGGGCGCCTGGGATGACAACCTGTTCTCCGTTTCCCTGCGTGCTGACGGTGTCCGACGTGCGCGGGCACTGCCGCCCGGCCGACGCTTCGGAGCCGCCGACCGGGCGGCAGTGGGCTGACCCCGGGTCAGCCGCGCTGGTCCAGTGCGAGGTTGAGCTCGAGGACGTCCACCCGGGGCTCGCCGAGGAAGCCGAGGCTGCGGTCCCGGGTGTACTTCGTGACCAGGGCGCGGACGGCGTCGGGGGAGAGGCCGCGGGCCTTGGCGACGCGGTCGATCTGGATGGCCGCGTACTGGGGGCTGATGTCGGGGTCGAGGCCGGAGCCGGAGGAGGTGATCGCGTCCGGGGGGACCTGGCTCTGCGCGACGCCGTCGAAGGCGGCGATGTCCTTCTTCAGCTGGGTGTAGGTGGTGGCGAGGCCCTTGTCGTCGGTGCCCTTGTTGGTCCCGCCGGAGGCGGTGGGGTCGTAGCCGTTGGCACCTGCGGCGGACGGGCGGGACTGGAAGTACCTGGGATCGGGCGTGACGGTCCGGCCGTCGGCGCTCACGGTCGCGAAGCTCTGGCCGATCAACGACGAGCCGACGACCTGGCCCTGACGGTTCTTCACCAGCGAGCCGTTGGCCTGGTCGTGGAAGACGGCCTGCGCGATGCCGGTGACCAGGAGCGGATAGGCGAGTCCGCAGACGACCGTGAACAGCAGCAGGAGTCGCAGTCCGGTCCAGTGGTTGCGTACGGGGGCGGGGAGGGGCTTGGCCATGGTGGTCACTCCTTTCAGTGCAGGCCGGGGATGAACTGGACGACGAGGTCGATGAGTTTGATCCCGACGAAGGGCAGGACGAGTCCGCCGACGCCGTAGACGCCCAGGTTGCGGCGGAGCAGGGACTGCGAGGAGGCGGGCTTGTAGCGCACGCCGCGCAGGGCGAGCGGGATCAGTCCGATGATGATGAGCGCGTTGAAGACGATCGCGGAGGTGATCGCTGACATCGGGCTGTGCAGGTGCATGATGTTGAGCCGGTTCAGCCCCGGGTAGACCGTGGCGAACATGGCCGGGATGATCGCGAAGTACTTGGCGACGTCGTTGGCGATCGAGAAGGTCGTCAAGGCTCCGCGCGTGATGAGGAGTTGCTTGCCGATCTCGACGATCTCGATGAGCTTGGTGGGGTTGGAGTCGAGGTCCACCATGTTCCCGGCCTCCTTGGCGGCCGAGGTGCCGGTGTTCATGGCCACGCCCACGTCCGCCTGGGCCAGGGCGGGGGCGTCGTTGGTGCCGTCCCCGGTCATGGCGACGAGCTTGCCGCCCGCCTGCTCCTTCTTGATGAGGGCCATCTTGTCCTCGGGGGTGGCCTCGGCGAGGAAGTCGTCCACGCCGGCCTCCTGCGCGATGGCCGCGGCGGTGAGCGGGTTGTCGCCCGTGATCATGACGGTCCTGATGCCCATGGCCCGCATCTCGTCGAAGCGCTGCCGGATGCCGGGCTTGACCACGTCCTTGAGGTAGATGACCCCGAGCACCCTCGCGGCCTCGCCGGCTCGCTGCTCCGCGACGACGAGCGGCGTGCCGCCGAGGTTGGAGATCCGCTCGACGGCCAGGTCCAGCTCGGCGCCGGTGCTGCCGCCGTTCTCGGTGACCCAGCGGACGACCGAGCCGGCGGCGCCCTTGCGGACGCGGTGGCCGTGCAGGTCCACGCCGGACATCCGGGTCTGGGCGGTGAACTCGATCCAGCTGGCGTGGGCGAGTTCGCCCTGGTGGCGTTCGCGCAGGCCGTACTTGTCCTTGGCGAGGACGACGATGGAGCGGCCCTCGGGGGTCTCGTCCGCCAGCGAGGACAGCTGGGCCGCGTCCGCGAGTTGATCGTGCGTCACCTCGCCGACCGTCAGGAACTCGGCGGCCTGGCGGTTCCCGAAGGTGATGGTGCCGGTCTTGTCGAGCAGCAGGGTCGAGACGTCGCCCGCGGCTTCGACGGCGCGCCCGGACATGGCCAGGACGTTCCGCTGGACGAGGCGGTCCATGCCGGCGATGCCGATGGCGGACAGCAGCGCGCCGATGGTGGTCGGGATGAGCGCGACCAGGAGGGAGACCAGCACGATGATGGTCTGTTCGGCGCCCGCGTACTTCGCCATGGGCTGCAGGGTGACCACCGCCAGCAGGAAGACGATGGTCAGCGAGGCCAGCAGGATGTTGAGGGCGATCTCGTTGGGGGTCTTCTGCCGGGCGGCGCCTTCGACGAGAGCGATCATGCGGTCGATGAACGTCTTGCCGGGTTCGGAGGTGATCCGGACGACGATGCGGTCGGAGAGCACCCGGGTCCCGCCGGTGACGGCGGAGCGGTCGCCGCCGGACTCGCGGATGACGGGGGCGGACTCGCCGGTGATGGCGGACTCGTCCACGGACGCGACGCCCTCGACCACGTCGCCGTCGCCGGGGATCACCTGTCCCGCCTCCACGACCACCAGATCCCCCAACCGCAGTTGGGTCGCCGGGACTTCCTCCTCCCGCACCGCCGCGTCGCCGGGCTCCCAGGAGCCGGTGATCCGGCGCGCGGCGGTATCCGTCCGGGTCCTGCGCAGGGTGTCGGCCTGGGCCTTGCCGCGGCCCTCGGCCACCGCCTCGGCCAGGTTGGCGAAGATCGTGGTGAGCCACAGCCAGAGGGTGATGACCCAGGCGAAGGTGGAGGGCTTCTCGATCGCGGAGACGGTGGTGAGCACCGAGCCGACCTCGACCACGAACATGACCGGGTTCTTGACCATCACCCGCGGGTCGAGTTTCTTCACCGCGTCAGGCAGGGACCTGAGCAACTGCTTCGGGTCCAACAGCCCGCCGCCGACGCGGTGTTCGGTCCCGTGCGGCGACATCGCCGGCGCGGGGACTTCGGGGGTTTCGACAACAGGGGTGGACATCAGTGGAGACCTTCCGCGAGCGGCCCGAGTGCCAGGGCCGGGAAGTAGGTGAGCCCGACGACGATGAGGATCACGCCGGAGAGCATGCCGACGAAGAGCGGGCTGTGGGTCCTGAGGGTTCCGGTGGTCTCGGGCACCGGGGCCTGGCGGGCGAGCGAGCCGGCCAGGGCGAGGACGAAGATCATCGGCAGGAAGCGGCCGAACAGCATGGCCAGGCCGAGGGCTGTCTGCCAGTGCGTACTGGTCACCGTCAGCCCGGCGAAGGCGGAGCCGTTGTTGTTGGCGGCGGAGGTGAAGGCGTAGAGGACCTCGGAGAAGCCGTGCGGGCCGGTGTTGCTCATGCCGCCGCCGTGCCCGGCCTTGAGCGCCATGGCGAGTCCCGTGCCGCAGAGCACGATGGCGGGGGTGGCCAGGATGTAGAGCGAGGCGAACTTCATCTCCCGGCCGCTGATCTTCTTGCCCAGGTACTCCGGAGTGCGTCCGACCATGAGGCCGGCGACGAAGACCGTCACGACCGCGAGGATCAGGATCCCGTAGAGGCCGGAGCCGGTGCCGCCGGGTGCGATCTCGCCGAGCATCATGTTGAAGATCGTCAGGCCGCCGCCGAGCGGGGTGAACGAGTCGTGCATCGCGTTGACCGCGCCGGTGGAGGTCAGCGTCGTCGAGGCAGCGAACAGGGAGCTGCCCGGGACGCCGAAGCGGACCTCCTTGCCCTCCATCGCCGCACCGGCGATCTGGGCGGCGATGCCCGAGTGCCGCGACTCGAAGAAGGTCATCAGCGCGGCGGAGGCCGCCCAGTACAGGCCCATCACGGAGAGGACGGTGTAGCCCTGCTTGTTCGAGCCGACCATCCTGCCGAAGGTGCGGCACAGGGCGAAGGAGATGACCAGCAGCAGGTAGATCTCCAGCCAGTTGGTGAAGGGGTTGGGGTTCTCGAACGGGTGGGCGGAGTTGGCGTTGTAGAAGCCGCCGCCGTTGGTGCCCAGCTCCTTGATGACCTCCTGGGAGGCGACGGGCCCCCCGGGGATGGTCTGGGTGCCGCCGACGAGGGTGTGCACGGTCTGCGCGGCGTGCAGGTTCTCGACCACACCGCTGCCCACCAGGACCAGGGCGAAGACCACGGATATCGGCAGCAGCACCCGCAGGGTGATCCGGGTCAGGTCCACCCAGAAGTTGCCGAGCGTGTCGGTCCTGTGGCGGGTGAAGCCACGGATGAGAGCGGCGACGACGGCGATGCCGACGGCCGCGGAGAGGAAGTTCTGCACCGCCAGCCCTGCCATCTGGACCAGGTGCCCCATGGTCGATTCGCCGCTGTAGGACTGCCAGTTGGTGTTGGTGACGAAGGAGGCCGCCGTGTTCCACGCCATCGCCGGCCTGACGGCGGGGAAGCCCAGCGACAGCCAGAGGTGGTTCTGCAGCCGCTGGAACAGGTAGAGGAACAGCACCGAGACAGCCGAGAACGCCAGCACGCTGCGCACATAGGCGGACCAGGTCTGCTCCGCGTCGCCGTTGACGCCGATCAGCCGGTAGATGCCGCGCTCGACCCTCAGGTGCTTGCGCGTCGTGAGCGTGCGGGCCATGGCGTCGCCGAGCGGCCGGTAGGACAGGGCCAGGGCCCCGACCAGGGCGAGGGCCTGCAGCAGGCCCGCGAGGGTGGGGTTCATCGTCAGAACTTCTCCGGCTTGATCAGGGCGGCGACGAGGTAGACCACGAGCACCGCCGCGACGACCAGGCCGATCACGTTGTCGGCGCTCACAGCTTCTCCACCGCCTTGACGATCAGTGCCAGGACGACGAAGACGACGACCGTCAGCCCTACGAAGAGCAGGTCGGTCATGGGTATCCACCCCAAGCAGTCGATTCGGAACAGGGACCGCGGACGCGGCCCCAGCCAGAGAACCGCACGTGGACACGGGTGGGGCCGGTCGTTAACGCCCTCCTGGCGCCCCCCGTCAGAACCTTGACGCCTCCTTGACGGCGCGCGCGCCGGTGCCGCGGACGGGGACCCGGACGCTCGGCTGGGGCGCGCGAGACTCTCCGGCGCTCGGCGAAGAGGGCCGTCGGCCGTGCGGCCTGACGGGCCGTCAGCGTTCGGCGTCGTGCGCCGTGTTGAGGGACTGTTCGACCCAGATGGTCTTGCCCGTGCTCGTGTACCGGGTGCCCCAGCGGTCCGTCAGCTGGGCGATGATGTACAGGCCCCGGCCGCCCTCCTCGTCGGAGGCGGCGTGGCGCAGGTGCGGAGAGGTGTGACCGGTGTCGGCGACCTCACAGATCAGGGCGTGGTCCCGGATCAGACGGAGGCGGATCGGCCCGTCGGCGTAGCGGACCGCGTTGGTGACCAGCTCGCTGACGACGAGTTCGGTGGTGAACGCCAGCTCGTCGAGGCCCCAGGCGGTGAGCTGCCGGGTGGCGGCGGCACGGGCGTCGGCGACCGCTCCCGGCTCCGGGGGGATCTGCCAGTCGGCGACCTGGTCGGCCGGGAGCCTTCGGGTGCGGACCAGGAGCAGCGCCGCGTCGTCGTCCACGGGGCCGGGCAGCAGGCTGGTCACGGCGCTGTCGGCGAGCTGGTCCAGGGGGCCCGCGCGGGCGGCGAGGACGCCGGTGAGCATCTCGACGCCCGCTGCCGTGTCACGGTCGGCGGCGCGGACGAGGCCGTCCGTGAACAGGGCGATCAGGCTGTGCTCGGGCAGCTCGAGTTCCGTGCTCTGGAAGGGCGGACCGCTCACGCCGAGCGGCGGGCCTGACGGCAGGTCAGGGCAGTGGGCGACGCCGCCGTCCGCGGGGACGACGAGCGGCGGTGGGTGTCCGGCGGCGGCCATGGTGCAGCGTCCGGTGACCGGGTCGTACACCGCGTACAGGCAGGTCACCGCGAGGCCTTCGCCGCCGTGTTCGCCGGAGTCCACCAAGTCGCCCAGGTGGGTCAGCAGTTCGTCCGGGTCGAGGTCCAGCCGGGCCAGCGCGCGCAGGCTGGTGCGCAGGCCGCCCATGGTCGCGGCGGCGCGCAGGCCGTGGGCGAGGACGTCGCCGACGACCAGCCCGAGACGGCCGCTGGAGAGCGGGATGACGTCGTACCAGTCGCCGCCGACGCCTGAGCGGCTGTCGGCGGGCAGGTAGCGGCCGGCCAACTCGCCTGCCGGGTGCGGCGGAAGGGCACGGGGGAGCAGGTTGTGCTGCAGCCGGAGGGTCGTGGTGTGCTCGCGGGTGACCACCAGCATCAGCACGACGCCGATCAGCAGGGCGCCGAGCCCGAGCACGGTCACCCCGCCGACCCTGCCCACCAGCGGCAGGTGGACGGAGGTGGCCCCGTGGTGAGGATCGGCGTAGACGTCGAAGGCGGCGTAGCAGAACAGGAACAGCATGATCAGGCCGCCGAGGCCGGGCAGGATGCCCTTCGTCAGCAGGTCCCGGACGCTGCGGGTGAGCGTGCGGCGGTAGTACCACGTGCAGGCGAAGCCGGTCAGGCCGTAGTAGAAGGCGATGGCGAGGCCGACCGATTCGATGGTGTCCGAGAGGATGTTCCGGCTGACGGCGTGCAGGAGGAAGAACACCCCCAGGGACGCCGCGCCCATGCTCACCGTGGACCAGGTGGGCGTCAGGAACCGGCTGTGGAGCCGGGCGAAGCCGGCGGGCACGGCGCGGTGGGCGGCCATCGAGAAGACGGTGCGGGCGGTGGGCAGGATCGTGGTCAGGGTGGCGGCGACGGACGAGGTGAGCACCATGAGGATCAGCAGCCGCGACAGGTAGGGGCCGGCTCCGTGGTGGCCGAAGACCGCGCTGCCCAGGCCCGAGAACACGTCGTCGGCGGCAGCCGGGTTGGCCAGGCCCGTGCCGTGGGCCCCGACCCCGCCGAACGCCTGGGCCGAGGTGGCGACCAGGGTGTAGATGACGAGCAGCAGCACCGTGCAGATGACGGCTGCCCGGCCGGGGGTGCGTTTGCTGTCGGCGGTCTCCTCGTTGACGGCGACGGCGGTGTCCCAGCCCCAGTAGATGATCACAGCCGCGAGGATCCCGGTGGTCAGCGACTGGGCGGAGGGGATGCGGAAGGGGTCGAACCAGCCGGGCTCGACGTGGATCGAGCCCGGCCCGGGATTGCCGCCGTAGACCCTGACCAGGGCGGCGACGGCGAACAGCGCCAGGAGCGCCACTTCCAGGCAGACCAGCCAGCGCTGCAGCCGCGCCGACACCTCGATCCCGACGTAGCAGACCGCGGTCATCGCGGCGATCCAGACGGCGCCCGCAGCGGTGGTCCAGCCTCGGCTCGCGGCCAGCGCGTCGAGGCCGAGGAGGCGGAAGCCGTAGCGTCCGGCGATCTCGGCGATGTTCGCCATGAAGATCACGTCGGCGACGATGATCCCCCAACCGCCCATCCAGCCCACCCGCGGCCCGAAGGCCCGGCCCGCCCAGACGAAGGTCGTGCCGCAGTCCGCGTCGATCGCGTTGAGTTCCTTGTAGGCGTAGGCGATCAGCAGCATCGGCACGAAGGCCAGCACCATCACCATCGGCGTGCGCAGGCCGACGGCCACGGCGACCACCCCGAGCGCGGAGGCCATGCTGTAGGCGGGCGCGGTGGACGCCAGGCCCAGCGTGACCGACGAGAACAGGCCCAGCGCCCCGGCCTTGAGGCCCTTCCGGCCCGCGCCCGCCTGTGCCACCGGGGCGGCGGGGACCGCCGTACCGTCGAGACGACTCACACCTGTCCCCTTACCGCATCCGGGCCGGGGAACCGTCCGTCAGCCGACCGGTGGGGGCAGGGGGTTCGGGCCTGACCGGTGGACGCGTCTCGCGGCAGGTTGCGGGTAACCGCTCCGCGTCCCCCGGATGAAAGGAAGCGACGGTGACAGGCGATGAGGCGGCGCAGCCGCGGGTGCTGCGCGAGTACGCGCTCCTGGCCGACGGCGAGCGAGGCGCCCTCGTCGGCCCGCTCGGCGAGGTGGCGTGGATGTGCTTCCCGCGCTGGGACTCGCCGGCGGTGTTCCCTTCCCTGATCGGCGGCAGCGGGCTGTACTCCGTCCGTCCCCGCGGGCGGTTCGTGTGGGGCGGCTACTACGAGCCGGGGAGCCTGATCTGGCGCAGCCGGTGGACCACCACCGACGGCGTGGTGGAGTCGAGGGACGCGCTGGCCTTTCCCGGGGACCCCGGGCGGGCGGTGCTCTTGCGCAGGCTCGGCGCCGACGTCGCGGAGTCCGCCGTCGAGGTCTGTCTCGCCCTGCGCGGACGGTACGGAGCCGAGCGTCCGCAGGAGCTGCGGCGGGACGAGCGGGGGAGGTGGACCGCGCGCGTCGCGGGGCTGCACGTGCGCTGGAGCTGCCCTGTTCCGGCCCGGCCCCTCGACGGCGACGAGTTGGTGGCCGAGGTGCGGATCGGGCCGGGGGAGCAGCGGGACCTCGTGCTGGAGATCGCCGAGGAGCCGCTGCCCGAGGAGCCCGTCGACCCGGACGAGGTGTGGCATGCCACCGAGTCCGCGTGGGCGCGTGAGGTCCCGCTCCTGTCCGCCAGCGCGGCTCCGCGCGACGCCCGCCACTCCTACGCGGTGCTGCGCGGTCTGACCGCGTCCAGCGGCGGCATGGTGGCCGCGGCGACGACGAGCCTGCCGGAGCGGGCCGAGCAGGGCCGGAACTACGACTACCGCTACGTGTGGATCCGCGACCAGTGCTACGTCGGTCAGGCCGCGGCGGTCGGCGAGCCGCTCGGACTGCTGGACGACGCGGTCCGGTTCGTCACCGCGCGCCTCGGCGAGGACGGGCCCCACCTCGCCCCGGCCTACACCGCGTCGGGCGGCAGTATCCCCGAGCAGCAGCCGCTCGACCTCCCCGGCTATCCCGGGGGCTCCGACCTGATCGGCAATCAGGTCCGCCACCAGTTCCAACTCGACTCCTTCGGTGAGGCGTTGCTGCTGCTGGCAGCGGCGGACCGGCACGACCGCCTGGACGCGGACGGCTGGAAGGCGGCGGTCATCGCCGCGGACGCCATCGGCCAACGCCACCGCGAACCCGACGCGGGCATCTGGGAACTGCAGCCGGCCCGGTGGGCGCACAGCCGGCTGATCTGCGCCGCGGGGCTGCGCGCCGTCGCCGAACGCCGCCAGGACGACCGCAGGGCCGGCGACTGGAGCGCGCTGGCAGACCAGTTGGTGGCCGACGCGGCGCGGACCTGCACCCACCCCAGCGGCCGGTGGCAGCGGGCACCGCACGATCCGCGCGTCGACGCCGCCCTGCTGCTGCCCGCGCTGCGCGGAGCGGTGCCGCCCGCCGACCCGCGCAGCCGGCGCACCGTGCAGGCGGTCCGCGAGGAACTCACCGACGACCTCTTCGTCTACCGCTTCCGCCACGACGACCGCCCGCTGGGCGAGGCCGAGGGCGCCTTCGTCATGTGCGGCTTCGTGATGGCCCTGGCCGAGGAGCAGCAGGGGAACCGAGCCGAGGCCATGCGCTGGTTCGAACGCAACCGCGCGGCCTGCGGTCCGGCCGGACTGTTCGCCGAGGAGTACGACGTGACGCAGCGTCAGCTGCGCGGCAACCTGCCGCAGGCCTTCGTGCACGGGTGGCTGCTGGAGAGCGCCCGCCGCCTCGGCGCCCGCTGACCCGGCCCGGGGCATGGCGCCGACCGTCGCGGGTAGCCGCCGACTCGACCGCGTGGTGAGGAGACCATGATGGGCATGCTCGGAAAGGGCGCGACGGCCGCCACGATCGCGACGCGGCTGTCGCCGGTGAGAGTCGCCGTGTGGACCGGTACCCGTGTGGTGCGGACCGCGACGGCAACGCCTCGTGGCACCTGGACGTTCTGGCGCCTGGTGCGTCCGGAGGACGCCGTGGACGTGCTGACCCGCCAGCACCGGGAGATCCGCAGGGGCTTCGTGCGGGCGGCGCTGCCGGGGCCGGCCCGCCGTCGTCAGTTCGACCGCCTGATGCGCCTGTTGGCCGTGCACGAGGCCGCCGAGGAGGCGCACGTGCATCCGCTGGCCCGGCGGGTCCTGCGGTCCGGGCCACAGCTCACCGCACTGCGCCGGCAGGAGGAGAAGCAGGCCAAGAGGCTGCTGCTGGAACTGCGGCGGACCGGTCCCGACGCTCCCGGCTACCTGCGCCGGCTCAACCGCGTCCGTACGGCGGTCGCCCGCCACGCGGCCCGCGAGGAGCGCGAGGAGTTCACCGCGCTGCGGGAGGCGGTCACAGGCACCCGGCTGCGGCTGCTCGGGGCCGAGGTGAAGCTGGCCCAGTGGTACGCGCCGACCAGGCCGCACCGGTGGGCCGACAACGAGGTGACGAACAAGATCGCCGCCCCGCTGCTCGGCCCGGTGGACCTGGTGCGCGACGCTGTGCGTCGCGCCGCGCGGGCCTGAGCCGGCGG
>NZ_JBHSQJ010000013.1:88062-88376 GCF_042658505.1 Streptacidiphilus monticola
AGTACCGTCGCGCGACGCGGTCCCGGTCGCTCCGGCGGTGGCCGTGCGCCCCGTACTCCTGAGCTGGCGGCCTGGGGTGCCGTCGCTCGGCGTGGTCTGGGGTGATCCAGCGGTGGTAGTGCGCCGCGCGTTCCCGGGCTGGCGGCCCAGGGTGCCGTCGCTCGGCGTGGTCCGGGGCGCTTCGGCGGTGGCCGACAGCGCGCGCCGTCGGCCACGAGGTCGCCCTCGCCGGAGGTCAGCCCCGGCAGGGGTGCGTGCACCGGTGCTTCCGCTGAACCGACCGCCCCCGCCCCGGAGCTGACGGCGGATCAGGA
>NZ_JBHSQJ010000013.1:88408-101940 GCF_042658505.1 Streptacidiphilus monticola
GTGGCCCGGTCCGGCCGGCAGCCGGGGCTGCGGCTCCCGGGGCGTCAGCGCGGGTCCGTCGCCGCGTCCGAGTCGGCGGCGTCGGCGGCGCTTTGGGCCGCGTCCACCTGCTGCTGCATCCGGGCGAGTTGGCCGTCGTGCGGTGCGGCGGTGGTCGCTCCGGCGGTCGGGGCCGCGGCCCCGGCTGGCGGGGAGGCGTGGCCGCCGCACGCCGCCGTCGTGGCCAGGACGCCCGCGGTGGCGACGGACGCGATCAGCAGGCGGACCCTCACGAGCCGGCCCCCTGGGACGCGCACCAGGTCTGCACGGACGCCAGGTCGCGCTGCCGCTGCTGCAGCATCGGCACCAGGCTCTCCCGGTAGGTCAGCCGGTCCTGCAGGTAGGTGGCGACCGCGGTGTGGCCTTCCTTCTTCGCGTCGGCCACCCGTGCCTCGAGGCGGGCGACCGAGCCGCGCACCCCGGGACCGCCGTTGAGCCTGGTCAGCTCCCGCGTGATGCGCGCCTCCAGCTTCGGCACCCGCCGGCACAGGGCCTTCGCGCCGTCGCCGGTCGGCGCGGCGGCGGCCGGAGCGGACGAGGCGCCCGACGAGGCGCCCGGCCCGCTGTCGGCATAGGCGGGGGCGGCGGCGAGGACCAGGACGGTGGCCAGCGCGGTCGCGGCCAGCGGTCGTGCGGATCGGTAGCGGAGCATGCTCTTCCTCCTCCACTGCGGTGGGGCCCGGGTCGGGCCCCGCTGCGCGGACGCTAGGAAGGCTCTTTGTGGAATCCCTGTGGACCGCCGAACCAGCGGCCGCGCTCCGGAAGTTCCGCGGCCGCCGGTCCCTCGGCCGCTCCGGGGCCGGCCAGCGGGAGGCGCAGTTCGAAGCGCGCACCGCGGGCCGACGGGGCGATCCGCACGCTGCCCCGGTGCAGGGCGGCCTGCTGGGCGACGAGCGTCAGCCCCAAGCCGGAGCCGGGGCTGCCGGGCCGCCGGCGGAACCGCTCGAAGACCGCCTCCCGCTCTGCCTCGGGGACGCCCGGCCCGGCGTCCTGGACGACGAGGCGGGCCTGGTTCCCGTCGGCGCCCAACTCGACCTCGCAGAACAATGGTTCGCCCGGTCGGCACCCGTGCACGGCCGCGTTGGCGAGCAGGTTCTCGACCGCGATGCGCAGCCCCGGCTCCCAGCCCCGCACCCGCAGCCCCGCCGCTGCCCGCAGCTCCACCCGGGCCTCCGGCAGCCGGCGCCGGAGCGCGAGGACCGCGGTGTCGACCAGCTCGGTCAGCTCGACGTCGCGGAAGTCCTCGGACTCGACCAGGTCACCCCGCGCCAGCTGCTGCAGCGCCGTCAACAGGGCCACCACCCGGGCGTGTTCGTCCTGCAGTTCGGAGACGATCTGTGCCCGCTCCCCGGCGTCCAGGCCGGGGTGGGCGCCCAGCACGTCCAGGTCGGTGCGCATGCTCATCAGCGGGGTGCGCAGCTCGTGCGAGGCCGCCGACGCGAAGGTCCGGGCCGTGGCCAGTGCCTCTTCCGTGCGCCGGGCCTGCTCGTCGTAACGGGTGAGCGCGGTCTGCAGCGTCGCCGCGAGGTCGTCCACCTCGGCGACCCCGGACGGCCGGTGGTCCAGGCGGGTCCCGCCGGTCCGCGGGTCGAGGCCGCTGGTGCGCTGCTGCAGCCGTCGCAGGGGCCGGGCCGCGCCCTCGGCGGCGACCCAGGCCAGCGCACCGCTGACCGGGACGGCGAGCAGCGCGGCCAGCAGCATCCGGCGGCGCACCGCGGCCGTCTGGCCGCGCACCACCGACGCGGGCGCGAACAGCCACAGCTGCCCGTGGACGCCGGCGGACAGCCCGGTCACCGGCTGGCCCAGGACCCGCCAGGTGGCGCCGCCCGCACGGAAACTGACGGGGTCTCCGGTGGGCTGCGGCAGTCCCAGCCCCGGGTCGGGCTGCGGGCCCTCGGCCAGCAGCACCCCGCCGTCGGACACGACCCGGACGCCGACGTCGAGGGTGCTCGCGGCCAGGCTGCGACCGCGGCTGCGCTCGACGCCGGTCCGGTCCTGGGCGGCGGCGCGCAGCAGTTGCCGGGTGTCCGGCAGCGCCGCCGCCGCGCGCTGGCGCAGCGTCGCGTCCTGCGCGGCGGACAGGTCCCGGGCGACCAGGCCGAGCAGCAGCAGCCCGGCTCCGAGCACGACCACCGGCACCAGCGCCATGGTGACCAGCGCGATGCGGGTGGACAGTCTCACGACCTGCCGTCCTCGGGGTCTGCGGCGCGCAGGACGAAACCCACCCCGCGCACCGTGTGGACGAGCCGGGGGCGCCCGTCCGCTTCCAGCTTGCGCCGCAGATAGCTGACGAAGGTGTCGACGACGTCGGTGCGCACCTCGAAGTCGTAACCCCATACCCGGTCGAGCAGTTGGTCGCGGGTCAGCACCAGGCCCGCGTTGCGCGCCAGGACCTCCAGCAGCGCGAACTCGCGCCGGGTGAGCTGGACCGGCGCGCCCAGGTACGTCACCGCGTGCGCGTCCGCGTCCACCACCAGCCCGCCCACCGTCAGGCGTCCGGCCCCGGCGGAGGTGCCCGGCCGGCGCCGCAGCAGCGCCCGGAGCCGCAGCACCAGCTCCTGCAGGGCGAACGGCTTCACCAGGTAGTCGTCCGCCCCCGACTCCAGACCGGCCACCCGGTCCGCCAGTTCGTCGAGCGCGGACAGCATCAGCACCGGCATGTCGTCGCCCGAGGCCCGCAGCGCCCGGCAGACCTCGGTGCCACCGAGGTCGGGCATCGCCACGTCCAGCACCAGCACGTCGGGCGGCGCGTCGGCCAGCCGGGCCAGCGCGGCCCGTCCGCCGTCCGCCGTCTCCACCTCGAAGCCGCTGAGCGTCAGCCCGCGCCGCAGCGAACGGCGGATCGCCGCGTCGTCGTCCACCACCAGAACCCTGTGCACGGGGCCACTGTGACGCGTGCGACGGCGTCTGACCAGCCCGTGCCGGATTCTTACGCCTTGCTGACGGCGGGGCCGGACCACCCCTGGGCCCGGACGTGCGGACCTAGCGTGGGGCCATGGATGTTCTGGTGACGGGCGGCGCGGGTTTCGTCGGATCGGCGGTGGTGCGGGCGCTGCTCGCGGACGGACACCGGGTGCGGGTGCTCGACGCCCTGCTGCCCGAGGTGCACGGCCGGGCCGCGCTCCCCCGGCTCCCCGCCGGGGTGACGCTCCGTCAGGGGGACGTCCGGGACGCGGAGTTGCTCCGCGGGATGCTCGCCGGTGTGGACGCGGTGGTCCACCAGGCGGCGATGGTCGGCCTCGGCGTGGACCTCGACGACCTGCCCGCCTACGCCGCCCACAACGACCTGGGCACCGCCGTGCTGCTGGCCGCGATGGCGCGGGCGGGCGTGCGCGACCTGGTGCTGGCCGGGTCGATGGTGGTCTACGGCGAGGGCGGCTACCGCTGCGCGGCGCACGGCCCGGTCGCCCCCGCGCCGCGGCGGCCGGCTGATCTGGAGGCGGGCCGCTTCGAGCCGCCGTGCCCCCGGTGCGGCGCCTTCCTGACGCCGGAGACGGTGACCGAGGACGCGCCGTTGGACCCCCGCAGCGTGTACGCGGTGACCAAGGCGGCGCAGGAGCAACTGGCCGCCGCCTGGGCCCGCGCCTGCGGGGGACGGGTGCTGACGCTGCGGTACCACAACGTCTACGGCCCCGGCATGCATCTGCACACCCCGTACGCCGGGGTGGCCGCGCTGTTCCGCGGCTGCCTCGAACGCGGGGAGGCGCCGCGGGTGTTCGAGGACGGGGGCCAGCGGCGGGACTTCGTCCACGTGGACGACGTGGCGGCGGCCAACGCCGCGGCGCTGCGGGCGCTGGCCCGCCGGCCGGCGGGCTCGGCGCGGGCCTTCAACATCGGCAGCGGGGAGGTGCGCACCGTCGGCGAGCTGGCCTTCGAACTGGCCCGCGCGACGGGCGGCCCCGAGCCGGTGGTCACCGGCGACTTCCGCCTCGGCGACGTCCGCCACATCACCGCGGACTCCCGCCGCGCCCGCGCGGAACTGGGCTGGCACCCGCGCGTCCCGTTCCGGGAGGGTCTGCGTGCGTTCGCCCTCGGGTGAGCCCTGGCGTGCCGCCCGAGGTGGGCTGGCGCCCGTGCGTCCACGTCCGGGAGGGTTTGCGCGCGTTCGCTCTGGGGTGGGCCCTGGCGTGCCGCCCGAGGTTGGCTGGCGCCCGTGCGTCCACGTCCGGGAGGGTTTGCGCGCGTTCGCTCTGGGGTGGGCCCTGGCGTGCCGCCCGAGGTTGGCTGGCGCCCGTGCGTCCACGTCCGGGAGGGTTTGCGCGCGTTCGCTCTGGGGTGGGCCCTGGCGTGCCGCCCGAGGTTGGCTGGCGCCCGTGCGTCCACGTCCGGGAGGGTTTGCGCGCGCCTTCGCTGGGGTGAGCCCCGGCCTCTGGACCGGTGCCCGCGTATCCCGTTCCGGGAGGGTCTGCCCGCGTCCGCCCTGGGTGAGCCCCACGTGCTCCCGGAGGGGTGGCCGGGGGGACCGGCGTTCCTCGCCGGGGCACCGTCAGAAGGCGCCGCCCGGCGCTCAGTTCAGGGGCAGGTCCGCCGGAAGGGCTGCGGGGAGGGTGACTTCGAAGCAGCAGCCGGTCGGCGTGTTGCGGACGGAGGCGCGGCCCTGGTGGGCCTCGACGATGCCGCGGACGATGGCGAGTCCGAGGCCCGCGCCGGTGGTGGCCGCCGGGGTGCGCGCGGCGCTGCCGCGCCACCCGGTGTCGAAGACGTGGGGCAGGTCGGCCTCGGGGATGCCGCCGCAGGCGTCGCTCACCGAGAGCAGCACCTCGCCGTCGCGGTGCTGCGCGGCCACGGCGACCACGCCGTCCTCCGGGGTCGAGCGGATCGCGTTGACGAGCAGGTTCTCCAGCACCCGGGTGATCTCGCGGCTGTCCACCAGGACCGGCTCCCGGGCGATCTCCCGGCCCACCAGCCGCACCCGCCGCTCGTGGGCCAGCGGGTGGACGCCGGCTATGGCGTCGCCGACCAGGTCGTAGACGGAGACCCGGGACAGGCTGAGCGTCAGCGCGCCCGCCTGGATACGGGAGAGTTCGAAGAGGTCGTCCACCATGCCGCTGAGGCGGTCGACCTCCGTCCGCATCCGGGTAAGGTACCGGGCCGGATCCTCGGCCACGCCGTCCTCCAGGGCCTCGGCCATGGCCCGCAGGCCGGCCAGGGGCGTGCGCAGGTCGTGCGAGATCCAGGCGATCAGCTCGCGGCGGGACCGCTCCAGGGTCTGCTCCCGCCGCCGGGACTCCGCCAGCCGCTCGCTCGTGGCCGCCAACTCCGCGCTCAGCGCGTCCAGTTCCGCAGACCCCAGCGGGGCCGCCGGGGCGGCGAAGCCGGTCTCGCTGCCCACCGTGCGGGCTGCCGTCGCCAGCGCCCGGGCGCCGGTGACCACCTGGCGGCCGAGCAGCAGGGCCAGGCCGACCGAGACGACCGCCGCCATGGCGGTCACGGTGATGGCCACGCCGAAGTCGTGGCGGGACAGGAACATGGCCTCGACCACCGAGACCGTCCCCGCCGCCATGGCCAGCACCGTGACGGCGGCCAGCACGAACAGCGACAGCGCCAGCGACCGGCGCCGGGCCCAGTGCACCAGCGGCCAGCCCACCAGTCCGGCCGCCCCCGCGCCCAGCGCCGCGTACGCGGCGATCACCAGCAGGTCCTTCATGACGTGCCTCCCGCTGTCGGAGCCGGGTCGAAGCGGTAGCCGACCCCCCAGACGGTGCTGATCAGCTCGGGCGCGCCCGGGTCGCGCTCGATCTTCTCGCGCAGCCGGCGCACGTGCACCGTCACGGTGGACAGGTCGCCGAAGTCCCAGCCCCACACCCGCTGCATCAGCTCCTCGCGGGGGAACACGGTGCCCGGGTGCTGCAGCAGGAATGCCAGCAGGTCGAACTCCCGTAGCGTGAGCGCCAGTTCGCGGCCGGCGCGGAACGCGCGGCGGGCCGAGCGGTCCACCTCGAGGTCCCCGGCGCGCAGCCGGGCGCCCGCCGACGCCGGGCCGGAGGCGGCCGCCGCGCCCGGCCCGCTGCGGCGCAGCACCGACCGCACCCGGAGCACCAGTTCGCGCGGGGAGAAGGGCTTGGTGACGTAGTCGTCCGCGCCCACCTCCAGGCCGAGGATCCGGTCCTCCTCGTCGCCCTTCGCGGTCAGCATCACCACCGGCAGGTCCCGGCCCGCCTCGGTGGCCCGCAGCCGACGGCACACCTCCAGGCCGTCGACGCCGGGCAGCATCAGGTCCAGCACCACCAGGTCCGGGCGCCGGGCCGCGAACAGGTGGAGGGCCGCGCGGCCGTCCCCGGCGCGCTGCACCTCGTAGCCGGACCGCTCCAGGTAGCCGGTGACGACCTCGGCCACGGTCGGGTCGTCGTCGACGACCAGGATCCGGGCGGGGCTCTCGGTCGATGTCTCGCTCACAGGACGAGCTTAGGAAGGCGGAGGGCCGGACGGCGTGCCGCGACCTGCGCCGTAGGACTTCCGTAAGGTGCCGCGGCCGCCTCCGGCCGCCCGGGCGTGGGTAGCTTCGGCCCATGACGACTTCGACCGTGGACGTGGTGCTGCCCTGTCTGGACGAGGCGCAGGCGCTGCCGTGGGTGCTCGGGCGGATCCCGGCCGGGTGGCGGGCGATCGTGGTGGACAACGGCTCCAGGGACGGCTCCGCGCAGGTCGCCGCCGAACTGGGGGCCGCTGTGGTGCACGAGCCGCGTCGCGGCTTCGGCGCCGCCTGCCATGCGGGGCTGCTTGCGGCGACCGCCGACGTGGTGTGCTTCCTGGACTGCGACGGCTCGCTCGATCCCGCTCAACTCCCCTGCGTGGTCGGGCCGTTGCTGGACGGAAGGGCCGACCTCGTGCTGGGCCGCCGACGCCCCGCCGGCTTCCGTGCCTGGCCGCCGCACGCCAGGCTGGCCAACGCCGAGCTCGCCCGCAGACTGCGCGCACGCACCGGCGTCCCCCTGCACGACCTCGGCCCGATGCGCGCGGCCCGCCGCGAGCGGCTGCTGGCCCTCGGGCTGGGCGACCGCCGGTCCGGGTACCCGCTGGAGATGGTCCTCGCCGCCGCTGCGGCGGGCCTGCGGATCGCCGAGCAGGACGTGGACTACCGTCCCCGGACCGGCCGTTCGAAGGTGACCGGCACGCTGCGCGGCACCCGGCAGGCGATCCGCGACATGCGGGCGGTGCTGGTCGCGCCACCGCCCACGCTGCTGGTCGTCGCCAAGCAGCCGCTGCCCGGTCGGGTGAAGACCCGGCTGTGCCCCCCGTGCACGCCGGAGCAGGCCGCGTGGCTGGCCGAGGCGGCCCTCGCGGACACCCTCGCCACGCTCGGGCAGGTCCCCGCCGGACGCCGCCTCCTCGTCCTGGACGGCGAGCCGGGGCCGTGGCTGCCGCCGGGCTGGGAAGTGGCACCCCAGGCGACGGGCGGCCTCGACGCGCGGCTGACCGCCGCCTTCGGGCACGCGGATCCCGCCGCCCCCGCGCTGCTCGTCGGGATGGACACCCCGCAGCTGTCCGCGCGGCTGCTCGCCGAGGCCCTGTCACCGGCCGCCCGCCCCGGCGCGGACGTGTGGTTCGGCCCCGCCGCCGACGGCGGCTTCTGGGCGCTGGGCCTGGCCCGCCCGAGCGCGGCGACCGCAGGCCGGCTGCTGCTCGGCGTGCCCATGTCCATGTCGGACACGGGCCGTCAGGTCCTGTGCCGGGCCGCCGGGTTGACGGTACGTGAGCTGCCCGTGCTGACCGATGTCGACGACTGGGCCGCCGCCCGAGAGGTAGCGGCGGAACGACCGGACGGCGGCTTCGCCGTCGCCTTCCGCCGGATCGAGGCCCAGGTCCCGGTGACCGGGTGACGCCCCGCCCCTGGACGGACGACCCCTTCGCCGACGCCATGCGCACCGGGCGCGGTCCCCTCTGGCTGCGCCGCCAGGACGGGACCCGGCTGCGCCTGGACGTGGACCGCTGGTGCGCGCCGCCGGACGCCGCCGACCACAGCCTGCTCAGCCGCTGCCTGCGGCTCGGGCGGCCGGTGCTGGACGTGGGCTGCGGACCGGGGCGTCTGGTCGCCGAGCTGCTGGCGCTCGGCCTGCCCGCACTGGGCGTGGACGTCACGCGGTCGGCCGTGGCCCGGACCCGGGGCATCGGCGGAGCGGCCCTGTGCCGGTCGGTGTTCGACACCCTCCCCGGCGAAGGCCGGTGGGGCACCGCTCTGCTCGCCGACGGCAACCTCGGCATCGGCGGCGATCCTGACGCCCTGCTCCGGCGCATCGCCCAACTGCTGGCACCGGGCGGGCAGTTGCTGGTCGAGGTGGAGCCGCAGGAGGTGGACGAGCGCAGCCTGGTCCGGGTCGAGGCGCCCGGCGGCCGTTACGGGCCGGTCTTCTCCTGGGCCCGGCTCGGGCCAGCGGCCACCCGGCTCCGGGCAGCCGCGGCCGGGCTGCGCCCGGTCGACCACTGGTGTGCGGACGGCCGCAGCTTCCTCGCCCTGCGCAGGCCGGCCGTCGCCAGGACCGCCAACAGCGCCGCCCCGTAGGCGGGTTGCTGCGCGGTGCCGCCGGCGAGGTAGCACACGGCGCCGGCGGCCGGAACGGCCAGCCACTCGAGGCGGCCGTCGAGCGCCGCCAGCGCCACGAGCAGCAGCGCGTNGAGCGCCGCCAGCGCCACGAGCAGCAGCGCGTACCACGGGTAGGCGGGCGACGTCAGCAGCAGCGCCGTGCCGGTCAGCAGCAGCGCAGCCCGCCACGGCCGGAGCGGATCGGCGTGCCGCACGACGAGGAACGCGACGGTGGCCAGAACCGCCGCCGCAGCGACCGGGGCCGCGCGGTCCGGCAGCAGCAGCCGCAGCAGTCCGAACCGCTGCACGTCCGCCTGGTCGTACCCCTCCTCGTGCAGGTAGCCCGGAAGGTAGCCGAGCACGCCCGCCCCGTTGGCGAGGACGTAGGGCAGATAGCTCGCGGCGACCACCCCGGCCGCCGCGAGCAGGCAGGCGAGCCGCCGCCTGGTGCCGGCCACGAGCCCCGGCAGGGCGAGGACCGGGTAGAGCTTCGTCGCCACCGCCGCCCCGACCGCGGCCCCGGCCCACCGGGTACGCCCGCGTGCCGCGAGCAGCAGCCCGCCGACCGTCAACAGCACCGCCAGGGCGTCGACATGCGCGTCGTTCACCGCCCAGAGCACCGTCCCCGGGAACCAGCCCCACACGGCGGCGCGCCACCGCGCCCGCCGGGTCAGCAGCAGTGCCGTGACGGCCAATGAGAGCGCGGCTCCGGCCAGTTGGGCGTTCCGCAGGCCACCGCGCAGCAGCAGGAACCACAGCTCCGCGACCGGCGGGTAGACGGTGTGCACGGACGGCCGGTTCACATGGCTGCAGCCGCCGTCGGGCAGCCGCCGCTCGTCCCAGGCCGTGCAGGCGCCCCGGACCGGGAACAGGTCGGGGGAGGCGGCGCGCAACCGTGCCAGGGCCGGATCGTCCGGGGCGTACCGGTACGGCGAGACGGCAGCGGCCTGTACCCGCCCGTCCCAGACGTAGCGGTAGGCGTCGTCGCTGGTGCGCGGCGGGGCGAGCAGCCCGGTCACCGCCAGCGCGGCCGCACCGAGCAGCACCAGCGCCGCCACCTGACGGTCCGTCGCGCGCCGGGCCGCGCGGCGCAGCAGCCCGAGGGCGGCGCCGAAGGCCGCCGCGTCCAGGGCGTACCAGCCGTACAGGGCTCCGTGCGCGCCCAGGGTCCCGCCCCGGGTGACGGTCAGGGCCAGCGCGCCGACCAGGACGGCGAGCGCGCCGAGTGGGGCCAGGAGTGCTCTCACCCCACCACCGTGGCACGTCCGCCCTGGACCGGACCCGGGCCCAGGGCCGACGTTCGACTTCCGTAAGCGGTTCGCCGCCCCCGAGGGCCGTCCGCCCGAGGTGTGATGGACAGGTGCCGACCCGACGAATCTCCGAACTCCCGGTCCCGCGCGAGGAGTCCTTCCGCTCCCCGCTGCACGACCCGCGCACCGCCGTCGTCCTCGGACGCTGGCTCGGGCTCTGCGTGCTGCTCTGCTTCGCCACCGGACTGGTCAGCCATGTGCTCCAGAATCCGCCCGGCTGGATCCGCGGCCTGCTGCCCAGCCGCCCGGTCGACGGCTACCGGATCACCCAGGGGCTGCACGTCATCAGCGGCATCGCCGCCGTGCCGCTGCTGGGCGCCAAGCTGTGGACGGTCTACCCGAAGCTCTTCGCGTGGCCGCCGGTGCGCGGGGTGCGCCACGCCCTGGAGCGCCTGGGCATCGCGCTCCTGGTGGCCGCCCTGCTGCTGGAGCTGTTCACCGGTCTGCTCAACACGCTGCAGTGGTACCCGTGGCCCTTCCCCTTCCGGCAGACCCATTTCTGGCTGGGCTGGATCGCCACCGGCGGCCTGCTTCTGCACGTGGCGGCCAAGGCGCCGGCGATCGCCGCGAACTGGCGGAGGGTCAGGCCCGGGCTCGCCGAACGGCGGGCCTTCCTGGGCGGCGTCGCGGCCGCGGTGGGCGCGGTCACGCTGGTCACCGCGGGGCAGTCGGTGCCGTGGCTGTCCCGCTTCGACCTGCTCGCGCCGCGCCGCCCCGATCTCGGTCCGCAGGGCCTTCCGGTGAACCGCACCGCCGCCCAGGCCGGCACGGTGCGGGTGCCGCCGGACTGGCGGCTGCACGTGGTCGGCCCGCGCGGATACACCCTCAGTCTGCACGAGCTCGGGCAACTGCCGCAGTACGAATGCGAGTTGCCGATCGCGTGCGTGGAGGGCTGGAGCGCCTCCGCCCGCTGGACGGGAGTCCGGGTGCGGGACCTGCTGGAGCGTGTGGGCGCCCCCGAGAGCGCCCGGGTCCGGGTCACCTCGCTGGAGGCGGACGGGCCCTACCGGGTCACCGAGATCGAACCCGCCTACAGCCGCGACCCGTTGACCCTGCTCGCACTCCGCGTCAACGGCGAGGTGCTGGCCCCGGACCACGGCTTCCCGGCCCGGATCATCGCCCCGAACCGGCCCGGGGTGCTGCAGACGAAGTGGGTCTCCCGGCTGGAGGTGCTCGGATGACCGTGCGGGCGACGCGCGCACTGCTCGGCGGCGCCGGGGTGGCGCTGCTGGGCTTCGGCGTCCACGGACTGCTGACCGACGCGCAGATCCACGATCCGGTGGACGTGGCGCTGTGGGGGCTCGGCGCGCTGGTGCTGCACGACGGCCTGTGGCTGCCGGCCGTCTGCGTCGTCGGCGCGCTGCTGACGCGGCGTCACCCGCTGCTGCGGGGCGCCCTGCTGGTGGCGGCGAGCCTGCTCGCGGTCGGGCTGCCCGCCGTCCTCCGGGCCGGTACGGACCACGGCAATGCGAGTCTGCTGCCGCTGCCCTACCTGCGCAACCTGCTCGTGCTGGTGGGCGGCGTCGGGGTGGTGGCGGCGGTCCCGGCGGCGGCTTCGGCGGCGGCCCGCCGCCGTGCCGCCCGGCGCGGGCGGGAACCCCGGCGGCGCAGCGCCGGGCCGAAGTCCGGTGCGGGATCGTAGGGGCTCACGGGGTGGCGGTCGGCTCGGGCCGCGCATGCGGAGCGGCGGACTCTGCTTGCGGTCGCCGCCATTGACGCCCCGTCAGAGAGCCTGATTCCCTGTGGTGTTGAGCACCACTGCCAGTGGTGATCCTGTGCCCGGGGCGTACGTGCGGGCACAATCATGACGTGTACATGGCTCCTTCCTTCTTCCTTGGCGGCCTGCCGCCGCCGCGCAGAAAGGATCATGCACGATGGGCACAGGCACACACCCCCACCGCAGAGCCCGACGACGCGCCCTGACCGTCCTCGCCTCGCTCTCCCTCGCCCTCGGCGCGGTCACGGCCTTCGCTTCGCCCACCCCGGCCGCCGGCCACGGCACCCATGCCGCGACCCCGGCGCTCACCCAGGTCAGCAGCGACCCCTACTCCGACACCCAGGCCCAGCACGCCACCGAGGTCGAGCCGGACACCTACAGCTACGGCAGCACCGTCGTCTCCGCTTTCCAGGTGGGCCGGGTCTCCGGCGGCGGCGCCTCCAACATCGGATGGGCCACCTCGACCGACGGCGGCCAGACCTGGACGCACGGCTTCATGCCGGGCTCGACCACCAACACCGGGGGCCCGTACACCGCGGCCAGCGACGCCTCGGTGGCCTACGACGCCAAGGACGGCGTCTGGATGGTCTCCTGGCTGGGCATCACCTCCGGCAGCAACGTCGACGTCGAGCTGAGCCGCTCCACCGACGGAGGGCACACCTGGGGCAACCCGGTCACCATCTCCAGTGGCACCTTCGACGACAAGAACTGGACGGTCTGCGACAACCACGCGGCCAGCCCCTACTACGGGCACTGCTACACCGAGTACGACGACGCCAACGCGGGCGACGCCGAGCACATGCGCACCTCCACCGACGGCGGCGCGACCTGGGGCGCCCAGCTGAGCCCGGCCGACAGCCCGAGCGGCCTCGGGGGGCAGCCGGTGGTCCAGCCGAACGGCACCGTCGTAGTGCCCTTCTCCTCCGCCAGCGAGGACGCCGAACGCTCCTTCACCTCCAGCAACGGCGGTGCGAGCTGGGGCTCCAGCGTGCAGATCGCCACCGTCTCGCACCACACCGTGGCCGGGCTGGAGGACGCCGCGTCCGACCTGGCCTCGCTCGCCCCGAAGGACACCCTGCGCGAGGGACCGCTGCCCTCCGCCGAGATCGACGCCGCCGGCAAGGTGTACGCGGTGTGGTCCGACTGCCGCTTCCGCAGCGGCTGCACGAGCAACGACATCATCATGTCGACGTCCGCCAACGGCACTTCGTGGAGCACGCCGGTCCGGGTGCCGATCGACGCGGCCACCAGCACGGCAGACCACTTCGTGCCCGGCATCGGCGTGGACCCGTCCAGCTCCGGGGCCACCGCCCGCCTCGGCCTGACGTACTACTACTACCCGAACGCCTCCTGCACGGACACCACCTGCCAGCTGAACGCGGGCTACGTCTCCTCCGCCGACGGCGGCGCCACCTGGACCGCGCCCGTGCAACTGGCCGGCCCGATGACGCTGGCATGGCTGCCGAACACGAGCCAGGGCCGGATGTTCGGCGACTACATCTCCACGTCCGTCCTCGCCGGCGGCAACGCCGTGCCGGTCATCCCGGTCGCCCACGCGCCCAGCGGCAGCACCTTCGACGTGGCGATGTACGCGCCGGCCGGCGGCCTGCCGATCGGCCAGTCCACGGGCAACACCGTGACCGTGACCAACCCGGGCAACCAGACCACGACGGTGGGCACTTCGGTCTCGCTGCAGATCAGCGCCTCCGACTCCGGAGGTGCGAGCCTGAGTTACACCGCGACCGGCCTGCCCGCCGGGCTGTCGATCTCGTCCTCCGGTCTGATCTCCGGCACCCCGACCACGGCCGGCGCCTCCAACGTCACCGTCACGGCGAAGGACAGCACGGGCGCGTCCGGGTCCACGTCCTTCACCTGGACCGTGACCTCCTCCAGCGGCGGCTGCTCGGCGCCGGGGCAGAAGCTGGGCAACCCCGGCTTCGAGACC